>NZ_JAPVXW010000015.1:0-48703 GCF_041431535.1 Veillonella sp. 27098_8_77
GACTGCAACTAGAATGCGGTAAACCGCATTCTGTTACAGCCCCTTTTGCATTATTACATTTACTGTATTTATGGGGATATTGTTTTATATAATAAATTTTGATAAATCAAATATGCTATATTTGAAAAGGCATATAATATTTGTGAATATTTGTTTATTCGTATTAATAGATATTAGATGTAAATATTTGTGATGAAGATAGAATTTATACATTGTAGTAATATAAAAATATTTGTAAAACTTATATATTTAAATGATAATGAAATAAATATGAGTTGTAATGCTATAGAATATATAGATTAAAACCAACAAATGAGAGGAATTTAAGATTAAATCATATAATTTTATATTGTTATTTATGTATAATAATTTATATAAAATACATGGGATGTAATTTGATATTTTATACATGCTATGTTATGATACACATATAAAGCAAGACAGTAAGACAAAATATATTTTTTAGGAGGATGTTACCAATGTTAGGTAAAGTAAAATGGTTTAGTGCAGAAAAAGGTTATGGCTTTATTGAAAGAGAAGATGGTAGCGATGTATTCGTTCATTTTTCTGCTATTCAAGATGAAGGATTTAAATCTTTATCTGAAGGCCAAAATGTAACTTTTGATATTGTTGACGGTAATCGTGGCCCTCAAGCAGCAAATGTTGTAAAAGCGTAATCACATACCAAATAATACATAAAAACAAAATTAAAAAAATCCCAACAGCGCATTTGTTGGGATTTTTTGTATATTAAATAGTGTACAATACATATTTCTACAAAAAATATAAAATTTTTTATCTAAAAAGAGGAGTTTTATATACATATGTAGAAATACTAAATAAGACACCAGAAATAGAATAGTAAGATTGATTCTAAGGACTGGTTGTTGATTTTTAGAAAGGGTGTTGACATATGAAAGTAGCAATCAGAGGTAAAAACATTGAAGTAACAGCGGCTCTTCGCGAATATGTAGAAAAAAGATTAAGTAAATTAACTCGTTTCTTTGATGATGAATTAGATGCACAAGCAGTATTATCTGTAGTGCGTGATAAAGCAACAATTGAAATTACATGTTTCGTAGATAAAATCGTACTTCGCGGTGTAGAAACAAATGATGATATGTACGCAGCAATTGATCTAGTAGTGGATAAAATTGTTCGACAAATTCATAAACATAAAACTCGTTTAGCAAAACGATTCAAACGTCAAGAAGCTTTCCATCCTGATGTAGCACCTCTTGATACACCTGTAGAAGAAGAAAAGATTGAAGTTGTAAAACGCAAACATTTTGCTGTTCGTCCTATGGATGTAGAAGAAGCTATCTTGCAAATGAATTTGATTGGTCATGACTTCTTCATGTTCTTTAATGCGGAAACAGAAACAATGAATGTAGTTTACCGCAGACATGATGGGTTCTATGGCTTAATTGAACCAGAATTAAAATAATTGTATCGGTTAATCATTTTATTCCTTTCTGCTTTGATTTATCCGAACCCAATATACGATGGATACCCGAAAGGGTATCCATTTTATATATACTGTCATATCTTTATAGAAAAGCCTTGAATTCTTTGACTATTCAAGGCTTTTTCGTTATAATGAATTAGATATAATTATGTAAGATATCCTGAAGAGGAGTGATTTGTTTGTTCGGCTTTTTACAAAGTCTTATAGGAAATAATAGCGCAAAAGAAGTTAAGAAAATGCGCAAAATCGTTGATCATATTAACGAATTAGAACCTAATTATGTAAAATTGAGTGATGCTAATCTCGTCGCAAAAACCGATGAGTTTAAGCGTCGCTTACAAAAGGGAGAAACCTTAGACGATATTTTACCAGAAGCATTTGCCGTTTGTCGCGAAGCATCTAAACGCGTGCTTGGCATGCGTCATTTTGATGTGCAATTACTAGGTGGTATTTGCTTGCATAGAGGCAATATTGCGGAAATGCGTACAGGCGAAGGTAAAACATTAGTTGCAACCTTGGCTGTTTATCTTAATGCTTTATCCGGTAAGGGCGTTCACGTTGTTACAGTCAATGATTATTTGGCAACCCGTGACAGTGAACAAATGGGCCGATTATATAATTTCCTAGGCCTTTCAACAGGTCTCATTGTGGCCAATCTTGATTATAACCAACGTAAAGAAGCATATGGTGCTGATGTTACCTATGGTACTAATAATGAATTTGGTTTTGATTATCTTCGCGATAACATGGTGTCCGATGTATCCCAAATGGTACAGCGTCCATTAAACTATGCAATCGTCGATGAAGTTGACTCCATTTTAATTGATGAAGCTAGAACACCACTTATCATTTCTGGACCTGGTAGCCGTTCTACTGATAACTACTATAAATTGGCACAAGTTGTTCCTCATCTAAAAAAAGATGAAGACTATACTATTGATGAAAAACAAAAAACTATTGCACCTACAGATTCTGGTATTGCTAAGGTTGAAAAAATGTTAGGCATTGAAAACTTGTATGATGCTGACAACATTGAACTCAATCATTTGCTTGGCGCATCGTTGCGTGCGTATGCTATGATGCATCGTGATACAGATTACGTAGTAAAAGATGGCGAAGTTGTAATTGTCGATGAATTTACAGGCCGTTTAATGTTTGGTCGTCGCTATTCTGATGGTTTACACCAAGCTATCGAAGCTAAAGAGGGCCTTAAGGTTGAACGTGAAAGTCAAACACTAGCATCCATTACATTCCAAAACTATTTCCGTATGTATGAAAAATTGTCCGGTATGACTGGTACTGCGAAAACAGAAGAAAAGGAATTTAATGATATTTATGGATTGGAAGTTATTCCAATTCCTCCAAATCGTCCGTTGATTCGTATAGATTTACCAGATCTTATCTTTAAATCTAAAGCCGCTAAATATCGTGCTGTTGTACGCAATGCAGTGGAACGACATAAAACAGGTCAACCAATTTTGATTGGTACTACTTCGATTACTCAATCTGAAGAGCTTTCAGACATGTTATTACGCGCAGGTGTACCTCATAAGGTATTGAATGCTAAACATCATGAACAAGAAGCGGAAATCGTTGCTAATGCTGGTCAAATGGGCATGGTTACCATCGCAACTAATATGGCGGGTCGTGGTACAGATATTACACTAGGTGAAGGTGTACCTGAACTTGGTGGTTTGGCTATTTTAGGGACGGAACGTCATGAAAGCCGTCGTATTGATAACCAATTGCGCGGTCGTGCAGGCCGTCAAGGTGACCCAGGTTCTTCTCAATTCTTCCTATCCTTAGAAGATGACTTAATGCGTATCTTTGGTGCAGACAA
This sequence comes from Veillonella sp. 27098_8_77, assembly GCF_041431535.1. NCBI lineage: Bacteria > Bacillati > Bacillota > Negativicutes > Veillonellales > Veillonellaceae > Veillonella > Veillonella sp. 27098_8_77. The sequence continues at coordinate 3,309 of NZ_JAPVXW010000015.1, forward strand.
TATTTCAGGGATTATGGATAAACTTGGAATGGAGGAAGATGAACCAATCGAACATTCTTTAATTACAAAATCTATCGAACGAGCTCAAAAGAAGGTTGAAGATCATAACTACAATATTCGTAAGTATATCTTGGAATACGATGATGTTATGAACCAACAACGTGAAGTGTTATATGAGCAACGCCGTCGTATTTTAAGAAATGAATCTTTACGAGACACTATCAATGAAATGATTGATAAGCTTGTAACTGATGCTGTCGATGCGTATGCTGATGAAAAATTGTATCCTGAAGAATGGGATTACGAAGGGTTACATAAACACTTGAGTCAATACTTCTTAACTTCTGACCTTATGTCTACAGAAGAAATGGAAGAATACACACGTCAAGAATTGGATGAACGTTTACACGAAATTGCACATAGTGAATATCAAGAACGTGTCGATCTCTTAGGAGATGCTATGTTTAGCCAACTTGAAAAAGCAATTATGCTACGTGTTGTCGATAGTAAATGGATGGAACATTTGGATAACATGGATATGCTTCGTGAAGGTATTGGCCTTCGTGCATATGGACAAAAAAATCCATTGGTGGAATATAAATTTGAAGCCTACGATATGTTCCAACACATGATTGATACCATCCAAGATGAAACAATCATGGCGTTATACAAAATTCGTGCACAATTGATTCAGGAAATTGAACAACCAGTTGATCACTTAGAAGGTGCACAACCCCATCATGAAGATGTGTTGGAGCCACAAAACATAGATTAACATTTGTGAATGGCACGTTGCTCAATGGGAAGAGTACCTTCTGAGCAACGGCCATTTTTCATTTTAGTAATACAGTATATCAATACTATATACATATAGTATTGATATAAAGGTGGTGAACATAAATTGTTAGAAGATTTAAAACCTATTATTTCTGGTTTAGAAGAGCGAATTTATGGAATGAGGGATTCACTTTAACATCGCTCAAAAAGAAGAACGAATCTTCACACTTGATGTAGAAATGAGTGACCCCACATTTTGGGATGATCCAGATAAGGCACGTGAAATTTCTCAGGAAGCTACACAATTAAAAAACTCTGTAGAAGGTTATAAACAATTAGTATCCGATATCGAAGATGCTAGTGTCATGTTAGATATGGCAATCGAAGAAGAAGATATGTCTATGGAAGTCGAAATTAAGCAACTTGTAAATGGTATTCAAGAGGCCGTAGAAAAGCAAGAGGTATTACTTTTATTGGGTGGGGAATATGATAAGAATAATGCGATTCTTACATTCCATGCTGGCGCTGGTGGTACTGAAGCACAAGATTGGTGTTCAATACTTATTCGGATGTATTTACGATGGGCTGAAAAAAGCGGATTTTCTGTAGAACTTATGGATGAGCAACCAGGCGATGAAGCAGGTATTAAAAGCGCGACATTTCTTATTAAAGGCGAAAATGCTTTTGGTTATTTAAAATCTGAAAAGGGTGTACATCGTCTTGTTCGTATTTCACCATTTGATGCTGCGGCTCGTCGTCATACATCATTTGCAGCTGTGGATGTGATGCCTGAAATTGATGATACTGTAGAAATTAATATCGACATGAAAGATGTTCAAGTTGATACCTATCGTGCAAGTGGTGCTGGTGGTCAGCATATTAATAAAACTGACTCCGCTGTTCGTATGACGCATAAACCAACAGGAATCGTGGTTCAATGTCAATCTCAACGTTCTCAAATACAAAATAGAGAACAAGCCCTTCGTTTATTACGAGCAAAGTTGTTTGAATTAGAACTTGAGAAACAAGCTGAACTTAAAGAAAAAATTGGCGGCACATATCAAGCTATAGAATGGGGTAGTCAAATTAGATCTTATGTTTTCCATCCTTATAATATGGTAAAGGATCATCGTACATCGGTTGAAACTGGTAATGTACAGGCTGTTATGGATGGTAATATCGACCAATTCATAGAAGGCTATTTAAAGAAAGAAGCTAATTTAATAGTATAGGTGCTATAATGAAAAAATTTTTACTATTCATCGTCTTGCTTATCATTGTATGTGTAGTCGGTGCTCAGTTTGTAGTTCCTAAATATATGGAATCTATTGTGGAAGATGAGTTAAATCAATCACTTAAACCTACTAGTCAAACTGTTGTTGTTGAATCTACGCCAGCTTTTAAACTGGTTTATGGGCAGGCAGATCATGCTGCAGGAACATTAGAAAATGTTCAATTAGGAAAATTGAATTTTTCTAGCCTTCACTATGAGGCTAATAATATTGTAATCAATCCTATTTCTCTCATTGCATCTCATGAGGTAGAGGTTCTTAGTCTGGGTCCTTCCTATGTGGAAGGTATTGTATTAGAGGATGATTTAAAGAAATTCCTCATTCAAAATACAGAAGGACTACAAGATGCTAATGTAGTGATTAATAATAATCGCATAGCATTAACTGGTACTATTAACATTATGGGGTCTCTGAAAGGAACAGCTAGTTTAGAAGGTGCTTTGCAGTTGAAAGATAATGTTTTATCATTTGCTCCAAGTCGATTTACTGTTAGTGGATTAACTATTTCTGGTATTACTTCACAACAATTGCAACCTATTTCAATTTACGATTTCAACAATTTCCCTGTTCCGGTTAAAGCTGAGTCTGTTAACGTTGAAAATGGAGAAATTCACATTAAGATTAAACCTGTACTCAATTAGAAAGGAAATATCGTGCATACAGCTAAGAAAACTAAGCACTCATTAGTTCTTATACTATGTATCATAGTAGGACTTATTTCAGCACTCTACTTGGTAATGGAGCGCAATACAATTGAAAAGGCACAAAATCATATTGAGAATATATTAGATTATGATGCTGTACTTCGAGCTAATGCCTTTGAAAAACGTAGTCAAAAAGATGCTTTTGATGCACTGAAAGAAGCGGGAATTACGGCGTTTGCCATCTATGATAGAACATTAGAAAAGGCTAATGATGCTGGTGAAATCAAATTACTTTCATCACAAGATATTTCCAATGTTCGTATCAATGGTGGTTCTATTAAACCAGGGGCTACTTATGTTGCACTTATTCCTGGTAAAGAAGGCTATTATAAAGAAATCCGTGAAGACTTGTATCACCGTATTAGTAAAGATAAGGTTAAAGAACTTAACACTAGCATAGGCCCTGTATTAGAACTACAAGGTGCACCTTCTGATAGTTATGCAAAGATGAACTTAGGTATTTCTAAGCTCCAAGCTATGGAAGTATCAAATCGCGGATTTAATGTTATAGTAAGACCTACTAACTATCGAAATGTAACGTCTGATGATATTAAATATGTATTTAATCGTTTAGATGGTGTCCCTCACGTAACAGGTATTATTTTTGCTGGTAAAGAGGCATTAGGTGCACCAGATCATATTGATGAAACCTTGGAGGCTATGAATAATCTGCATATACCATTGGTAGGCATTGAAGCAGTTAATCAGTTACAATACGAGCCTCAATTGGGTTTCTTAGATATGGCAGCTAAGAAGAATTACAGTGTCGGTCGTGTCTATACAATCTCTAAGGATGAGTTGAAAAAGATTACTCCTGAAGAAGCAGCACAACGATTCTACATTAGTGATATTGAACGTAATATTCGATTTAATTTATTCCCAATGTATGAAGTAGGGCAAAATAATGAAACTGTTTTACAAACGACCATTAATTATGTTCGTAGTGCAACAGATAAGCTAAGTGCTAAGGGGTATGAATTTGGACCGGCGGACATTTATCCTGCTTATACTCCAAATCCTTTATTAGTTGTGTTAACAATGATTGGTAGTATTGCATTATTGGTGTATGTAGGACAAATGTTTATAGCTATGTCACAACATAAACAATTGGTGTTATTCTTTGCCTTATCATTAGTATCCATTGTTGGATTTATTGTAACTAGCGGTACATTATTAGTTCAAGTCTGGGCCTTGTCTGCAGCCATTATGGCGCCTGTAGGTGCTTTGGTAATTCTCATGGAAGAATGGCGTAGATCTGATGGTACACGTCCTGTAGGTGCATGGAAATCTACGTTACTCGCATTGCTCTATCTTGTAATAGCAACATTATTTGCTGCTATTGGTGGTATGTATATTGCGGCCTTATTAGGTAATACGAAATTCTTTATGGAATTTGAAATATTTAGAGGTGTAAAACTTACATTTGTATTACCAATCATCCTTGTTGTGATTGCTTACTTGCAACGCTTTCCATTATGGAAAGGTCGCATGATTAACTCTGGTACAGAAGCTAAACAGTTCGTTAAAGAATTTCTAACTACAGATGTAAAAATGTATGTGTTCTTTGTGTTCGCTGTCATTGGTGCTGCGGCTTGGGTATTTGTAGGCCGTAGTGGACATACGGCAGGTGTGCCTGTTCCAACATTTGAACTCGTATTGCGTAGATTCTTAGAGAATACACTATATGCTCGACCACGTGAAAAAGAATTTATGATTGGTCACCCATTGTTGATGCTTGCCACGTTTGCGTTCCTACGTAAATGGCCTATGGTTATTCATTTTGTATTAACTATAGCAGGTGTCATTGGCGTCGCATCCATGGTTGAAACATTCTGTCATATTAGAACACCGGTATTCATGTCTATTATGCGTGGGTATGATGGTTTGTTGCTTGGTTGTGCGATCGGTATCGTTCTTATTCTTGCAGTTCGTTTCGTTATCTATATAACGCAATGGGCTATGCATCGGGAGGACAGTCATGAGTAATATCGTTATTTCCGGTTACTATGGCTTTGGTAATGCTGGTGATGAAGCTATGCTTTGTGCCATTATTGATGCTATTCGTGATGTAGAAGACGATGCACATATTACGGTTATCTCCGGTAATCCGCAAGAGACTAGTAGAAAACATAAAATTAAGGCTGTTGGAACATTTGCTGCCTTTGGTATTTTGAATGCTATACGTAGTGCGGACCTAGTGATTAGTGGCGGAGGTAGTTTATTACAAGATGCCACTAGTATTCGAAATACCTATTACTATCTAAGTATTATGGGGCTCGCAAAATTGCTTGGCAAGCCTGTTATGCTTTACTCGCAAGGCATTGGACCTTTGTATCGTAAATCTACAAAGCGTGCAGTTCGGTTTATGTTGAAATATGTAGATGGGATTACGGTTCGTGATTCCATTTCTAAAGATGAGTTGAATGCATTGGGAATTCATGATGTGGAGGTTACCGCCGATGCAGTACTCGCAATGCATAAGGCTGATCCAACCATCGGATCTAATATATTAACCAAATATAATTGTGCGCCTCTTGAAAGTGGTAGAAAACGCGTAGGTATTGCTGTTCGCAGTTGGAAGGATGATACGGCGTATAGACAGAGTTTGGCAGATGTATTGAGCCGGCTAAGTTTGGAGCAAGATGCTGAAATAGTATTCATACCTATGTCTCATCCTTATGATACGAAGGAAGCAAAGATTATAGCTTCATTGATGAAGGTGAAACCAATTGTATTAGAGGGTCCTTTTACTACGGAAGAACAACTATCTTTATCTGGTAATGTAGATCTAATGATTGGTATACGTCTACACGCGCTTGTGTTTAGCTCTTTGATGGGAAAACCAGTTATAGGTATTTCCTATGACCCTAAAATTACAAGTTTTTTACATATGATTGAACAAGAACCAATTGGTACTATGACAGAATTAGATTCTAATGTTCTATATAATCGATGTGTAGAACTTTTACAGTCTACAGAATCTTATCAACATTCATTCAATCGCATTCAAACATTGCGCAAGGTATCGAAACGCAATGCAGAATTTGCTATTTCACTTTTAGAAGAGTATTAAATATAAATTGGAGATTATCCAGAAAGTGAGGTCTTTATGGCTACATTGAGTCAAGATCAAAAACAATTAGTACAAGAGAAAGCAAAAGCGATTCGCGTAAGCATCGTACAGTCTGTTACAGCAGCTAAATCTGGACATCCAGGTGGCTCTTTATCCATTGCTGATGTAATGTCTCTTTTATATTTTGTAGAAATGAATGTAGACCCAAGTAATCCTAAAAAGCAAGATCGTGACCGTTTTGTGTTATCAAAAGGTCATGCAGCGCCAGCATTGTATGCGACACTTGCTGAAAAGGGATATTTTCCTAAATCTGAATTAATCAATTTGCGTAAAATTAATCATTTCCTTCAAGGTCATCCTGACATGAAGCATACACCTGGTGTAGATATGTCTACAGGTTCTTTGGGCCAAGGAATTTCTGCAGCTTGTGGTATGGCATTGGCAGGTAAAATCGATAATGCTGATTATCGTGTATATTCTATTCTCGGTGATGGAGAACTTGAAGAAGGTCAAGTATGGGAAGCTGCTATGTTTGCAGGTCACTATAAATTAAATAATTTGACTGCCTTTGTAGATTACAATGGCCTACAAATTGATGGTGATATTAAAAAAGTTATGTCCCCATTGCCAATTCCTGATAAATTTAAAGCTTTCAAATGGAATGTTATTGAAGTAAATGGTCACGATATTGATGAATTACATCAAGCTATTGAAGATGCGAAAGCTTTCACAGATGGCCCTACATGTATTGTAATGCATACTGTAAAAGGTAAAGGTGTTGCAGAAATGGAAGGTCAAGCTGGTTGGCATGGTAAGGCACCTAGTGAAGAACAAGGTGTGGCATTCGTAAATGAAATCATGGGGGTACAATAATGGGTAAAGCAACACGTGAAGCGTACGGTAATGCGCTAGCAAAAATTGGTAAAGAAAATTCTAATATTATTGTTCTTGATGCTGATTTATCAAAATCTACTAAGACTGATACATTTAAGAAAGAGTGTCCAGAACGTTTCTTTAATGTAGGCATTGCAGAGCAAAATCTTATTTCTGTAGGTGCTGGTTTAGCAGCAGCCGGGAAGATTCCTTTTGTATCATCCTTTGCTATGTTTGCAACAGGACGCGCATTTGAACAAATCCGTAATGCTGTATGTTATCCAAAACTTAATGTGAAAGTATGCGCTACACATGCGGGTATTACTGTAGGTGAAGATGGCGCAACTCATCAAAGCTTAGAAGATATCGCATGTATGCGTGTTTTACCTAATATGACTGTTATTGTGCCAGCAGATGAAAAAGAAACAGAATCTGTCATTAAATGGGCAGCTGATTATAATGGTCCTGTTTATGTACGTCTCGGTCGTGCTGGTGTTGATGATGTAACAGCAGAAGGATATACTTTCACACCTGGTAAATCCAATCAATTAAAAGATGGTTCTGATGTGACAATTATCGCTTGTGGTGCGTTGGTAGGGCCAGCAGTTGAAGCAGCTAAACAACTAGAAGGTAAACAAATTTCTGCCCGCGTTATTAATATGGCATCCATTAAACCTATCGATGCTGACGCTATTATTAAAGCCGCTGAAGAAACAGGCGCCATTGTGACTGCTGAAGAACATAATATTTTAGGCGGTTTAGGTTCTGCTGTTTCTGAAGTTGTTGTTGCTCATAAACCTGTTCCTATGGAATTCGTTGGTGTACAGGATACATTTGGGGAGAGTGGTACACCAAAAGAATTGATGGCGAAATATGGGCTAACAGCTGATGATATTGTAAAAGCAGTTAAAAAAGTGGTGACACGTAAATAAAAGGGGAACCAATGATAGAATTTAAGAATGTTAGTAAAGTGTATGACAATGGATCTACCGCACTTGATAATGTGTGCATTACTATCAACGATGGTGAATTTGTATTGATTTGTGGTCATAGTGGGGCTGGTAAGTCTACGTTGTTTAAGTTATTAACTCATGAAGTGACACCTGATTCTGGTGTAGTCATCGTCGATGAGTTTGATGTTACAAAAATGAAACGTAGTAAGATACCAAAATTACGTCGTAAATTAGGCGTAGTATTTCAAGATTTCCGCTTATTACCTAATAAAAGCGTGGCTGAAAATATTGCTTTTGCCTTAGAGGTTATCGAGGAGAAACCTAAGGTAATAAAAGAGAAGGTAGCTCATGTTCTTGAATTAGTTGGATTATCGGACAAGGCAAATGATTTACCAGAAGATTTGTCTGGTGGTGAACAACAACGCGTTGCTATAGCTCGCGCCATCGTTAATCGTCCATCTGTATTGATAGCCGACGAACCAACGGGCAATCTTGACCCAAATACAAGTAAGGGTATTGTGGACTTGTTTAAGCATATTAATAATTTTGGCACTACCGTAATTATGGTTACTCATAATATGGATATTGTTACCTATTTAAATAAACGAGTTATCGAATTGAAAGATGGTCGTGTTCTTAGTGATAATATGAGGGGTGCAGAATTTAATGAAGCCTAGAACAATGAAATATTTTTTTAAGGAAGCTTTAAAGTCCATGAAACGCAATGGTCTTATGACATTGGCGTCTATATCCACAGTAGCATTGTCATTATTTATGCTCGGTGTATTTCTCTGTGGCGTAATTAATCTTAATAACATGGCATCTAGCTTAGAAAATCAAGTGCAGTTAAGTGTGTATTTAAAGGATGGCCTTACTACTGAACAAATTATGGCTGTTGGTAAGAAGGTAAAAGCGATTCCAAATCTTAAACATTTAGAGTTTGTTAATAAAGAGCAAGCCATGAAAGAATTTAAGGAACGCTTAGGTGATCAACAACAATTAGTGAATGCCTTAGGCGGTGTAAATCCATTGCCAAATTCTTATGTTCTTACCTTTGAAAACCCGGAAGATGTTAAGTCTACAGCCAAATTGGTTACTACATTCCCCGGTGTGGAAAGTACACATTATGGGCAAGATATCATCGAAGAACTGTTCCGTATTACTCAAATTATTCGCATCGGTGGTATTGTGCTTATCGGTTTCTTAGCAGCTGCTACATTATTCATTATTTCTAATACAATTCGATTGACTGTCTTTGCACGTCGGAAAGAAATTGCAATTATGAAATATGTAGGTGCTACAAATGGGTTTATTCGTTGGCCATTTGTTATTGAAGGTATGTTACTTGGCTTTATCGGGGCTATTATTGCCGTATTATGTGTAGGCGAATTCTATCATTTTATTACCATGGAAGTTTCCGACTCACTTGCATTCTTCCCACTAGTTCCTATGTTCCCATTCTTCTATCAATTGGTAGCATGTTTAATCGGTGGCGGCATTATTGTAGGGATTATTGGCAGTACCATTTCATTAAAACAATACATGAAAGTATAGTAGGGAGATTATGAGACAGTATACATTTAAAACTCGTCTCGTTGCAGCCCTTCTATCGGGAGTGGTATTGTGCGGGACACCAGCCTATATTATGGCTGAAGATGAGGATTTAACAAATCAACTCGATTCGATTCAACAACAAATGAATCAACAAAATGCTGCAAAAGCAGATGCAGAGACTGTAATTGGTAGCGTTTCTGAACAATTGCGACAAATTGAAGAGCAACTTCGTCAAGCGACTGCCGAGTTGAGTACCATTAAAGAACAGCGTGTAGCAGTAGAAAATGATATTACACTTAATGAACGTCAATTAGCTGAGGCACAAAAAAGATTGGAAGGTCGAGAAGCCGTATTTTATAAACGGGTTCGCGATATCTATATCAATGGTAGACTAAGCTATATTGATGTTGTTATTGGATCTAAAGATTTTAGTGATTTTGCCAATCGCTTAGAAGTTTTAAAACGAATCATCGATTCTGATATTACGTTAATTGGGGAAATAAAAAAAGAGCGAGCTCAAATAGAAGAGCATAAACAAAAGCTAGAATCAGATCGAGCTAAATTGGTTGAACTAGAAAAAGCGGCGCTTGCAAAACAAGCCGAAATTGAACAGAAAAAGGCTGAGCGAAATGTAGTACTTCAAAAGGCTCAAAATGATAGAGCTACTGCTATGCAGGCTATAGAGGAACTCAATGCTTCTTCTGCGCAAGTAAGTGCTATGTTGAAAGAACGCCAAGCTGCACGTGCGGCAGCTGCCGCAGCGGCTGCCGCTGCTGCGGCTCAATCCTCTGGTGGACAAGGTGCATCAGATAATTGGGTACAAGGTACAGGGCAACTTGGCTGGCCTGTTAGTGGTGAAATTACTTCCCCTTATGGCTATCGTGTTCATCCAATTTGGGGGACTACAATTTATCACTCCGGTATTGATATTGGTGTTGATGAAGGTACACCAGTTCATGCTGCTGACGGTGGCGTTGTAGTTTGGTCTGGATGGATGGGCGGCTATGGTTATGCTGTTGTTATCGATCATGGAAATGGACTTTCTACACTCTATGGTCATAACTCTGAGCTCGCTGTAGATGAAGGTCAATCCGTTGCGAAGGGCCAAGTTATTTCTTATGCCGGCAGTACTGGTAATAGTACAGGACCTCATGTTCACTTTGAAGTTCGTGCAAACGGGGATCCGGTAGATCCTATGGGTTATTTATAGAATGAATAATAAATTTAAAACAATTGGTTTAGCATTAATTAAATATCTATTTGCTTCCATCATCATGTTGTGGCTAGTATTTTGGTATATTTCTGGATCAGCAATGGGTTTACCTAGATTTGTTGTAACCTATTACATAGCGACTCAGAAATTCATGACACCAATTAGTAAAGCTACTTTGTTTGATGGCATGTTAAAAGGCTTAGTTGCTTCTTTAGGAGAGCCTCATAGTGTCTATTTAGACAAGGATGATTTTGAATCTATGAAAGAGCATACCTCTGGTACTTATGCAGGCGTGGGAATGGTTCTCGGTCATGGCTCAAAAGGATTAGAAGCTGTTTCTGTGATTGATGATATGCCGGCTTATAAAGCTGGCATCAAAAGCGGCGATCATATTGTATCCATCGATGGTGTAGATACTAATTCTATGACCATTGAAGATGCAGCGTCTAAAATTCGCGGTGAAGCTGGCAGCGATGTAACGATTGTGATAGAACGTGATAATCAGTTATCAACATTTAAAGTAACAAGAGAAGAAATCGTGTTACCAACGGTTAAAAGCAAAATGCTAACAGAACACATTGGATATATTCGGATTAGTCAATTTGCTGAACATACAGCAGGTGATTTCAAAACGCAATATGAGCAGCTTCTATCCGAAGGGATGACTTCACTTGTTCTCGATTTACGTGATAATCCAGGTGGATTACTTAATAGTGCACAAGATATTGCTAGTATTATGATGCCAGAAGGCATATTAGTATCTTTTACTACACGTGATGGAAAGACAAGAAATTATGTATCGGATGGTAAAAATCCTGCTTTGCCTATGGTAGTTCTCATAAATAAAGGTTCTGCTAGTGCATCTGAAATTATTGCTGGTGCTATTCAAGATAGAAAATTAGGTACTATTGTTGGCACTAATAGTTATGGTAAAGGCACTGTTCAAAGTGTATATCCAAATCTAGAGGATGAAGGTATTAAAGTGACTATAGCTAAATACCATACTCCTAATGATCGTGTTATTGATGGCACAGGTATTCAACCAGATGTAGTTCTAGAATTACCAAAGGGAACTACCCCATCTAGTGATATGTCAGATATTCAAATTCAAAAGGCAATAGAACTATTAAAATAGTTTTGCAGAAAAGGATGTAATTATGTTTATAGATCGCGCTCGTGTATTTGTAAAAGCGGGTGATGGCGGAGACGGTATGTCTAGTTTCCGTCGAGAGAAATATGTTCCTAATGGCGGACCAAGCGGTGGCGATGGTGGCCAAGGGGCAGATGTCATTTTACAAGCAGATAAAAATATTAATACTCTTGTGGATTTTCGTTATAAACGCCAATTTAAAGCGCCAAAGGGTGGCAATGGTGAAAGTGCCAATAAACATGGCCGGGGTGCGGACAATTTAATTATTCCGGTTCCGTTAGGCACAGTTGTTAAGGATGAGGAAACCGGAAAAATATTTTGTGATTTAGTTCATGATGGCGACACTTTTGTCATTGCAAAAGGTGGCCGTGGTGGGCGTGGTAATGCGAGATTTTTATCTAGCTCTAATCGTGCACCAACCTTTGCTGAAAAAGGTGAACCAGGGGAAGAACGCTGGTTACAACTAGAGTTAAAGGTATTGGCTGACGTTGGTTTACTTGGCTATCCAAGCGTTGGTAAATCCAGTATTTTACGCAAGGTATCAAAAGCACAACCAGAGGTTGCTGCGTATCACTTTACAACATTGACACCTGTATTGGGTGTTGTGACGCTTGCTGGAGATCGTAGTTTTGTATTGGCTGATATTCCTGGTCTTATTGAAGGGGCTAGTGAAGGTGTTGGCCTTGGTCATAATTTCTTGCGTCATGTAGAACGTACGAATATTCTAATCCATGTACTAGATGTTTCTGGTATGGAAGGCCGTGATCCTAAAGTAGATTTTGATGCTATTAATGACGAGTTGCGTAAATACTCAGAGAAATTAGCTAATAAGAAACAAATTATAGCACTTAATAAAATAGATCTTGTCTATGATGATGAAACAATTCCAAACACAAAATCTTATTTTGAAGATAAGGGCTACGAAGTTTTCTTAATCAATGCATTAAGTGGTGAAGGCTTACCTGAGTTAATGGAACGGGCTTATTATTATGTAGAAAATTATGAGCCAGAGGTAGAAGCCACCGATGATACAGTTATGTACGAAGCAAAACCAGATACGGAATTTGTTATCACCCGTGGTGATGATGCTGCCTTTTATATTACAGGTAAGCGTATCGAACGTCTTGTGGCAATGACAAATCTTGATGATGATCAATCTTTGCGTCGATTCCAACGTATTTGGCGTTTCATGGAGTTAGATAATAAATTGCGTGAAAAAGGTTGCCAAGAAGGCGATGAAGTTGTTATTGGTGATCAACGCTTCACATTTAGAGACTAGGAGTTATAATGACAGGAAAACAGAAACGGTATTTACGTTCATTAGCTGCTACCATGCCAGCTGTTGTACAAATTGGTAAAAACGGACTTGAAAATAGTGTTATTGATAGCGCTAGATTGGCATTGATGGCACGTGAATTGATTAAAGTGAAATTGCTTAATAATAGTCCAGAAGGTAAAGATATTTTTCAAGAATTAGCCGATATGCTTGGCGCTGAGTTAGTCCAAGTTATTGGATTCAATGGTGTTCTATATAAAGCAAAAAAAGAGCCGAAGATTATATTACCTAAATAATAGTTATAACCTTTTTCCCTTATAGGAGATGATTGTATGAGAGATGCCATTAAGAATGCTAAACGCATTGTTGTTAAAGTGGGTAGCAGTACATTATGTTACCCAAATGGTCATTTAAATTTAGAACGGATAGAACATTTAGTCCGTCAATTATCAGATCTTGCCAACCAAGGGAAAGAGGTTATTCTTGTTTCTTCGGGGGCGACGGGTGCAGGCCTTGCGCCGTTAGGATTTAAAGAAAAACCAAGAGATCTTGTGTTACGTCAAGCATCAGCAGCAGTAGGACAAGGTGTACTCATTCATATGTATGAACGCATGTTTCGAGAGTACGGTAGAACGGTTGCCCAAATATTATTGACTAAGGAGGATAGCACTTCTCGTCATAGCTATTTGAACCTACGAAATACATTACATGCGTTGTTACAATTACATGTCATTCCAATCATTAATGAAAATGATGTAGTAGCTATTGAAGAATATAAAATAGGCGATAATGATACATTATCGGCTACTGTAGCAGGGATTGTAGAAGCTGATGTGCTAATTATTTTATCTGATATTGATGGTTTATATACGGCTAATCCAGCTACAGATTCTACAGCTACTTTAATCCACGAAGTTTCTGTGATTACAGATGAAACTTATGAAATCGCTGGTGGTGCAGGTTCAAGTATGGGTACCGGTGGAATGTATACAAAAATTAAGGCTGCTCATATGGCGACTAATTCAGGTATACATATGATTATTGCCAGTGGTGAATCAGATAATTCTTTACGCAAAGTATGTAAAGGTGAGAATATAGGTACATTATTCGTCGCTAATGATCAAGGTGTTTCTCAAAAACATCATTGGGTAGCGTATGGTAAACGTCTAACTGGATCTATCGTCATTGATGAAGGGTGTACTAAGGCTGTATTGAATCATGGTGCAAGCATTTTACCTGCAGGTGTAATAGGCGTAGAAGGTTCTTTTGAACCGGGTGATACGGTATCAATCATTTTTAATGGTAAAGAGATTGCCAGAGGTTTAGTAAATTATAGTGCTACGGATTTACTAAAAATTAAAGGTCATAATACACAAGATATTGCAGAGGTATTGGGGATTAATTCGACTTATGATGAAGTTGTGCATAGGAACAACTTAGTTCTGATTCATTGAAGAGGTGCGGTATGAATTCATATGAAAGTATATTTAAAGAAATGGGTGAATCTGCACGGGCAGCATCTATTGTTTTACAACAATTACCAGAAACACGTATCAATGAAGTATTATGCGCAATGGCTGATGCATTAGTAAAACATGGTGATACAATTTTAGAAGCCAATGGTTTAGATATGGATGGTGCTCGAGGTGTAGTGCCTGATACTATGTTGGATAGATTACTACTATCTAAAGAGCGTATTAATCAAATGGCTGAAGGTGTACGTCAAGTTAGTTTACTACCTTCTCCTGTGGGTACTGTATTAGAGACTATTGATAGACCCAATGGACTTCACATTGAAAAACGAGCCGTACCTTTTGGTGTTATTGGCATTATTTTTGAGGCTCGTCCCAATGTAACGGTTGATGCTGGTGCACTATGCTTTAAAACTGCAAATGCCACTATTTTACGTGGTGGTAAAGAGGCGTTTCATACGAATCGAACCATCGTATCCATCATGCAAGATGTACTAGAGTCATATGATTTACCGCGTTTATCGATACAGCTTGTAGAAGTATTGGACCGTGAAGCAGTCAGTGTTTTACTACAACAACGACGGTATATAGACGTAGTCATTCCACGTGGTGGGGCTGGATTAATACAACGAGTTGTACGAGATAGTATGATCCCGGTTATAGAGACGGGAAGTGGTGTTTGTCACACCTATGTTGATGCCGAAGCTAATATAGATATGGCTGTTGATATTGCTGTGAATGCTAAGGTGCAACGCCCATCTGTATGTAATTCTATGGAAACTTTATTGGTTCATAAATCTATTGCACACGAGTTTTTATTGGCATTAGAGCAAAGATTAGCCCCTCACCATGTCATGATTCATGGTACCCCAGAAGTATTACAGATTGTTAAGGGGGTTGCTGTTGACGAGTATTCCTTTAGTACAGAATATAATGATTTTGATTTAAATATAGCAATTGTATCCTCAGTAGATGAGGCAATCTCTCATATTAATCGATATACAACACATCATTCCGAAGCAATTGTGACAGATAATATTAATACAGCACAACAGTTTATGAATCTTATTGATTGTTCTACTGTATATCATAATGCATCTACTCGTTTTACCGATGGTTTTGAATTTGGATTTGGTGCTGAAATCGGTATTAGTACCCAAAAGCTTCATGCTCGTGGGCCAATGGGATTACAAGCGCTAACATCTTATAAATACTTCGTATTTGGAACGGGGCAAATTCGGTCGTGATGCGTTTATATTATCTAATACGGGCCTACTATCGCTATATTCAGACTCCAAAAGGTCGTTATGAGTGGGTATCGTATATAAAGGCAATAGTATTATTTATCTTGATTTGTATTATCGTCATAAAGGGTGTGACTTATATATGGGAGACACTAGGCGAATTGGGATTATAGGAGGAACCTTTAATCCTATCCACTTAGGACATCTAATGATTGCAGAAGTGGCAAGAGAAAGCTTTCAGTTAGAAAAAGTTATATTTGTTCCTGCAAGGATACCTCCTCATAAGCATAATGATGTTATCGATGCAAAGCATCGTTATGCTATGACTGCTGCTGCCGTAGCAGATAATCCATATTTTGAAATATCCGATGTGGAAATGCACCGTGAAGGCCCTTCATATACGATTGATACGATTCATTATTTCAAAAGCATATATGGAAATGCGGTAGAATTTTTCTTTATTGCCGGTACCGATACGATACGAGATTTACCTAATTGGAAATTTATAGATGAATTATTAGATCATTGCCATTTCATTGGCGCTATGAGACCTGATGGTTCACAGGTTATTGATACTACCTTAGAGTTATTAGGACCAAAGGCTGTAGATAGAATTCATCTAATGAATGTACCTGAAATGAAATTATCTGCTACCTATTTAAGAGACCGACTGCGACATGGTTTAACAGTCAGGTATATGTTACCTAAATGTGTAGTTCAGTATATTGAAGAATATGATATTTATCGGAAGGAATAGTTAAGGTGGATATACAACAAATTGAAACCGATTTATCCAATAAGTTAAGTAAGAAGCGATTTATACACACATTAGGTGTTGTAGAGTCAGCTATCTATTTAGCAAAAAAATATGGAGCTAATGTAGAGGATGCGCATATAGCTGCATTATTACATGATTGCGCTAAAGAATTACCTCTATTGGAAATGCAAGATGTAGTTGCCGACTTATCCTGTGATGCAGATATGTTGCGCAGTGGTGCTTTATTACATGGTCTAGCAGGGATGGTTTTAGCCAACACTCAATATGGCATTACTAATCGTGAAGTGTTGGAAGCTATCCGTGTTCATACAACCGGAAAAGTAGGAATGTCAAAATTAGATAAGATTATATTTTTAGCTGATTATATTGAGCCAAATCGTAACTTTCCTGGTGTAAATGATATTCGTAAGGCTGCCGAACAATCCCTTGATGATGGGGTATTATGTGGATTTGATATGACTATTCGACATTTAATTGATAGTGGGGATACAATTTATCCGCTTACTATTATTAGTCGTAATGATCTAATACATCATATGAAAAAGGAAGGTGCCTACAATGGATGAATTAGAGAAAGCACGTGCTCGTCGTCGTAGAAGACGTAGAGAGCGTCAGATGAAAAAGAATAAGGTTCAGTGGTGGCGTCTAATCATTGTATTCGCCTTAGCACTTACCGTTGTTTGTGGTATTGGATGGGGGATGTACAGTGGCATTAGCTATGTATATCATCGTGTAACACAAACCGATACAGCAAGTGAAATTGAAGAATCCAGTGAACCTAAACATACTGATACTGTTAATGTAGAACAGAAAGCATTAAATAAACCTGTATATGTGTTGATTGTAGGTCGAGATACTAATAATCCGAGTCAAGCTGATTCTCTATTTCTCATGTCTATTAATATGAATACGAATACGATGGATATCATTGGCATTCCTAGTAACAGTAAGATTGAAAGTAGAGATCAAAAGTCTGCTTCTATGTTAAATCAAATGTATGCAGAAGGAAATATTGAATTAACAAAAGCTGTTGTAGAGGATATGTTCCATATTAGTATTCCATACTATGTTGTTGTTGATGAAGCAGCTTTCAAAAAAACGAGTGATGTGTTAGGCAGTCAACAGTTTTATGTAGAAAAAAATATGGAACATGTGGATGCTGAAACAGGATCTAAAGATATAGATTTACGTCGTGGTTATCAAAATTTAGATAGTGATAATGCGTTGGCATATTTACGCTATACAGATGAAAATAATGATAATTTTGGACGCGTTCAACGGCAAGAACGGTTCTTGAAATTATGGGTTGATCGTGAACAAGATACATGGTTTATTACCAAAGCTTGGCATATTTGGAGACTATGGAGCCATTATGAAAGTAATATTTCTACGTGGGATGCTATCAAATTGATGCGCACAATTGGTCAAATGGAAAAAGATCATATTCATTTTTATATTTTGCCTGGGGAAAAGGAAAAAATAAATAATGTTGTGTACTGGCATGTTAATCCAACGGAGGCACAGCGCTTAGTGGGTATTACGATGGGAACATTAGCACCTGAGGATTTAACTCAATTTATAGCTACCCCAGAGACTAAAAAAGAGCCTGTTGCAATCGAATCTGAACAAAGTACACGCACAAAACCATCAGAACCAGGTTCGGAACCAGAAAAGAAAGAATAATAGGAGATACGATGAAACAAAAAGAAGAAATTAAACAACATGTTTTAACCCTTGCACAAGCTGCATATGATAAAAAAGGCCATGACATTGAAATATTAGACCTAGAAGGTATTTCAATGCTAGGTGATTATTTTATGATTGCCAGTGCTAATAATATTAAACAATCCCAAAGTATTGCCGATGAGATTGAAGATATAGCAGCAGAACAAGGTATGACAGTTCTTCACCGTGAAGGTTATCGCGAAGGTGAATGGATTTTATTGGACTTTGGCGATATTATTTGCCACGTCTTTGGTAATGATGAAATTCGTGAATTTTATGGCCTTGAAGCTTTATGGAACGATGCAGGACGTGTTCCTTTTGAAGGAGAATAATCTATGGCTAGCGAATTATTGGAAAATACCATTGCTACACTGCGTGTTCTACGTACTAGTGATCATGGCGCTTTCCTTGACGGTCAAACGGGAAATACAAATGATGATATTTTGCTCCATAAGGATCAACAAACTTCACCAGTTGCCATAGGTGATGATGTAGAGGTATTTCTATATCGAGACCCTAAGGGACGTTTGACTGCCTCCATGCGATTGCCTGCTATGAAGGTCGGTCAAATTGGTTATGTTGAGGTTATTAATGTAACCAATTTTGGGTGTTTCGTTGAGGTCGGTACTGAGCGGGGGATTTTTATGCCTCACGCTGAAATGCGTGGCAGACCGCAAGTAGGTGAAAAGGTATGGGTAAAGCTATATACCGATAAATCGGGCCGTATGGCTGTTTCCATGGATGTTGATGATGAAATGCGCCGAGCGTCTAAAGCAGCTACTGATGCTGTTGTTGGCCAACAAGTGACGGGAGCCATCTATAATTTGACAAGTGATGGTGCATTCTTTATCACCCCAGAACGATGGATAGCCTTTTTACATCGTTCTGAAATGACGAGAAAGTTAAATGTTGGTGAAATGGTAGAGGCTCGTGTAACATTTAAGCGTGATGATGGTCGTATTAATGTTTCTATGCGTCCAATTAAAGAAAAAGCGTTAATTTCTGATGGTCAGATTATTATGGAATACCTATTACAACGAGGCGGTAAAATGCCTTATAGTGATGAGTCTTCTGCTATGTTAATTAAAGATAAATTTAATATTAGCAAAGCAGCCTTTAAACGTGCTTTAGGTCATTTAATGAAAGAACGCCTTGTCGTGCAAGAAGATGGGTGGACATTGCTTACAGAATCAGGAAAACAATGGAACCCTAATCAACAAGAGGACTAAACTATGAAAATTATTGTAGTAGGTGCTGGTAAGGTAGGCTATTCCTTATGTGAAAGACTGGTACAAGACGATCATGACGTATATCTTATAGACCGTTCCCAGGAACGTATCCATAATTTAGAAAATACATTGGATGTTAGTTTAGTATGCGGTAATGGTAGCGATATTCAGTTATTGAATGAAATTGACCTATCAGATGTAGGCATGTTTATTGCAGTTACTGATTCTGATGAAGTTAATATGTTATCTTGTGCAGTAGCTAAAATAGCAGGTGTCCCATCTACTGTAGCACGTGTGAGGGATACTAATATCGTTGATCATATGGATGATCATATGAAAGAACGATTAGGCGTTGATTTATTTATTAATCCAGAGATGGTTACGGCGCAAGAATTACTTCATATTATTGAAACACCATCCGCTTTGGACGTAGAAGAATTTGGTCAAGGTGCTGTACGTTTAATGGAATTTAAAATTAATAGTACATTCCCGCTTGTAAATAAACCCTTAAAAGAGTTAACTTTTCCAGAAGGTGTGTTATTGGTTGGTATTTTACGATTAGGTGAAATGATTATACCTCATGGTGAAAGCATACTATTACCTAATGACAGTGTTTTCTTTTTAGGCTTAAAAGATGGTATTAATGAAGTAGAACAAGAATGGTTTTCTAATCATGCAACCTTCCATAAACGGGCTGTTATTGTAGGCGCTGGTTTATTAGGGCGCAATTTGGCCATCTTATTGGAAAAAGCAGGATTTACCGTTAAGGTTATTGAGAAGGATATTGAGCGTTGTGAAGCCTTGGCTGCACAAGTGGATAAAGCCATTGTCATCAATGGGGACGGTACGGATTTTGATTTATTAGAAGCCGAAGAAGTAGCCGATAACGATGTTATTATTGTTTTAACAGATGATGATAAATTAAATCTTTTAGTTGCTTTAGTAGGGAAACATATGGGCATACCTAAAACCGTTGTCCGTGTAGGACGTCCTGAATATATTATGCTCATGGAACAAGTCGGTATAGATATCGTATTTTCACCACGTCTAATGACTGCAGGACAAATACTACGATTTATTCGAAGTGGAGAAGGCGTTATTTCCATATCTACTTTTGAAGGTGGAAAGGCTGAATCTATAGAGATTCTTATTACGGAACAATCTCCCGTAGCTGGTAAACAACTAAAAGATATTCGTCTACCTGGTAAAGCCTTAGTTGGTGTTATACTCCGCGGTGATGAAGCGATTGTTCCGCGTGGTAATACAGAGCTGTTAGTGGGGGATCATATTGTGCTATTCTCATTGCCTGAATCTGTTACTAAATTATTGAATTATTTAACGTAGGGGTTATATGCGTATACAGATTGTCATGTCCTTGGTAGGGAAATTACTCTATATTTTTGGAGCTTTTCTTGTTATACCATTTATATATAGTATTCTATTTGAAACTGCATATTGGTCCTTTTGTATTACGGCTGTATTATCTATACTGCTTGGTAGTCTACTAGTACTTGGTGGAAATAAGAGTAAGACCTTTAGCTTGAGAGATGGATTCCTAGTGGTTAGCTCAACATGGATATTAACAGTGTTATTGGGGGCTATTCCCTTTATTATATCTGGTGTATTAGTTAACCCGATGGACGCGCTGTTTGAATCTATGTCAGGTATTACTGCTACTGGTGCTACAGTTATTTTTGATGTTGATAGTATACCAAAGTCTTTCATACTGTGGCGTGGATTAATGCATTGGATTGGCGGTATGGGAATCATTGTGTTGATTCTATCATTCCTACGCAATCTTGGTGCTGATGCTGCGCATTTTTTCAATGCTGAGGCATCTGTACCAAAACCAGGTGTAGTGTTACCACGGATTCAATCCATAGCATCGAAATTATGGACATTGTACGTAATATTTACAATTATCTGTTTTATAATGCTCTGCTTAGGTGGTATTGATCCCTTTGATGCATTGAATTATTCATTTTCTATTATTGCTACTGGTGGATTGACGCCAACTACGGCAGGTACTTTTTTATATAGTCAAAATACATATATATGTGTAGTATTTATACTGTTTATGGTCATTGCAGGTGGTAACTTTGCCGTATATTATAATGTGATTCAAAAGGGTTTCTCTCAATTATTCTCTGATTTTGAAACGCGTATGTATTGGCTTGTATTAGTTATTGGTATTCTTATCACCTTTATATCGTTATATTTTCAATCTAATTCCATGGATATAGGACAAGCTTTTCAAGATTCAGCCTTTACCTTAGTATCAATACAAACGGGCAGCGGTTTTGCCGTATCTGATTACGATCTATGGCCTGCTGCGGCTCAAATGATGTTATTTATATCTAGTTTTTTTGGAGGTTGTAGTGGATCTACGACCGGTGGCGTTAAGATTATTCGTCTTATTATTTTAATTAAGAGTAGTATCATTTATTTGAGAAAAGCCATACATCCTGATATGGTTCAAGTTGTACGAATCAATGGAAAGCCATTACCAGATAAATGGGTGCGTATGACGCAACAATTTATATTTCTATATTTAATGATTTATGTTATATCCGTATTTCTAATGACATGTTTTGGTTTGTCTACAGGTGATGCACTTCAAATAGTCACCGCATTCCAAAGTAATGTAGGTTTAGCCTTTGGCAGTTATGGACCAACTGATTCTTTTGCATTATTACCATTAGGTGCAAAAGGTGTGGCTATTGTAGATATGCTATTAGGTCGTTTAGAATTATTTACGATTCTAGTTATGCTTCATCCACAATTCTGGGAAGGGTATTTTATTAAAAAAGATACTACAAAACGATATAGAATTTTATAGAAGTTTATATTGCATTAGTTATGGGGGAAGGATTGTAAAATGGAAATAATAAAACGTCCATTAGGCTTGTATAAGGCAAATTGTTATGTATTAAAAAAATACAATCAATCTCTCATAATTGACCCTGGATTTCATAGTAAACATATAATTGAGATGGTAGGAGATTCTAAACCAATTGCGGTTTTGTTAACACATGGTCATTGTGACCATGTGTCAGCCCTGGATGAAATATGTGAATATTATAAGATTCCTGCATATCTACATGAGGGGGATCATGAATTATTGCAATTGATTCGGCGCCGTCCTAGCGTATATAAGAAAAAGATGTTTACTCAATGTATGCCAATTACAGAAGGTGTATTAACTATTGGTCCGTTCCATATACAGGTGTACCATACACCTGGTCATAGCGCCGGATCTGTATGTTATGAAATAGAAGGTCATTTATTTACAGGTGATACCATTTTTAAACAAAATGTTGGTAATAGTGATAATTATAATGGCAATGCAGATGATCTACGTAATAGCTTACGTAAAATATTAGAGCTGAATGATGCACTATTAGTAGAACCTGGACATCAAGATAGCACTATTTTGGGAAATGAAAAAAACTTCATTAAGAATTTACACATATAGTGTTGACAAAAAGTCTGATAACAGATATACTAAGCAAGTACTTTGGATACGGCCCCGTGGTGTAGCGGTTAACATGTCGCCCTGTCACGGCGAAGATCGTCAGTTCAAATCTGATCGGGGTCGCCATTCATGCCTCGGTAGCTCAGTCGGTAGAGCAACGGACTGAAAATCCGTGTGTCGACAGTTCGATTCTGTCCTGAGGCACCATGTACATGCGGGAATAGCTCAGCGGTAGAGCACCGCCTTGCCAAGGCGGGGGTCGCGAGTTCGAATCTCGTTTCCCGCTCCATATATTTTATATGGCGGCATAGCCAAGCGGTAAGGCAGAGGTCTGCAAAACCTTTATTCCCCAGTTCGATTCTGGGTGCCGCCTCCACAAATCGTTACCCATGCCGGGGTGGCGGAACAGGCAGACGCAACGGACTTAAAATCCGTCGGTTAGAAATAACCGTACCGGTTCGATTCCGGTCCTCGGCACCATTAAGACTAACTTCGGTTAGTCTTTTTTTGTATATATTATACTATGTTGCTGAATAGGTATAAACGTGAATAAACCAAATCTATTAATTAGTGAATGTCTTTGTGGCGTTTGTTGTCGTTATGATGGCGACCATAACCAAATAGACCGTTTAGAAGAACTCAAGGACCTCTATAACCTTATACCCATTTGTCCTGAGGTAATGGGTGGGCTTTCAACACCAAGACCTCCAGCAGAGCGCGTAGGAAACCTTGTAAAAACAGAAAATGGTATAGATGTAACAGAGCAATTTCAACGCGGTGCAGCGTTAGCTTTGCAAATTGCTATAGATAGAAAGTGTATGCGTGCTTTACTAAAAGCTAAAAGTCCTAGCTGTGGGTATGGCGAAATATATGATGGTACATTTACAAGAACGCTCGTAAATGGAATAGGTGTCACGTCAGAGCTTTTATTACAACATGATATAAGTATCTATACGGAAAAGAATGTACAAGACCTTATAATGCAAAATAGCGACGATTGATATATCAATCGTCGCTATTGTTGTTTTCAGATATTTTATTGTCCTGCATTAACTGGATCATTCGTTAATGGCTGTTCACCTAAAAGTGTGGTTAGATTGTGTAAATTAAAACGGTAAGCGCTATTACTAAAATCTCTTGTTTTATCATAACGACTGTTTGGTGCATGCATGAGGCCCACTAATGTGTCGTACAATAAATCATTTGTGAAATATTGATGTTCATGACTATCAAGAGCTGATACTGTTTGAGGGTATGCTGCACGATATTGAGGTGATAAGTACATCCAGAATGGAATATGAGTCATTACAAAATCGAAGGTGTCTGGATTGTGAGATTTATCTACGCTTTCACCATGATCAGAAAAGTAAACCATGGCTTGAAGATTTAAATTATCTTTACCATAGGTATAGATTTGTTGTAACAACCAATCTGTATAGAGTTGACTATTAGCATAAGCCTCGATACCTTCTGGATTAGGTCCTTTTTTCCATTTACTAAATTCGTGAGGATATCGATCATTGTAATAAATATGGCTGCCCATAATATGAATAACGATAAAGTTATTTTTACTAGGATCAACAGTTTTTAATAATGGCAATAATGATTCATCATACAAATCAGAGAAACCATAGGATTCATGAGACCATTTAGTTGTATCTGCAGTCTTAGCCATTAATGAGATAGCCGTATCATATTCACCAAATACGCCTTGATTACTGAACCACGATGTGGTGTACCCAGCCTTTTTGGCAACATCTAGAATATTAGCTGAATCTAGAAATGGGCGGTCGTCATACTGATTGCGCTCTGATAGGGCACGTTCTAAGGTTGGTACAGTCTGTACGTAAGAAGAATATGCATGATTAAAGAAGATAAAATCTTTATTATGATCTTTCATATCCTCTTGCCAAGGTGTGTCATCGTACTGGAATTTCGGATTATAGACCTTCATGTAATCACGGGAACTAGATTCGCCGATGACGAGGATGATAGTTCCAGGCGTTTTTGTAGGTGTTGTATCCTTTGTATCTAAATTAAATGAATCAAAAACAAGATGATGATTATCGTTGTATTGTTGCATTTCCTTAACATAATTGCCTGCAGCTATCCAGTTGGCTACGATACAGGTTTGAGGAAATAAGAAGAATGGTACATATACGATGAATGCAACCATGGATGCAATGAGTACACCTAGTCGTAAAGGTCGTGTCGTATTTAGATCTACAACTCGTTTCATCCCTAAGTTGCACCAATATAGGAATAGCACCCATAGGATAAGTCCTATAATAGTAGCAATAAGACCTGGAATGCCTGCAGTATTTTTCAAAAATCCAAATGCTTCTTCAGGATTAGTCATATATACGGCGAGTAAGCTGGCTGGTGTTAAGCAATGCCAAGTGGTCATATAATAGCCAATTTGTAACAAAGGTATAAGGCTGAGAATCGATGCAAATATAGCTAGTATGGCGGATGTTAATTTTTGTAGACGCCCTGTTTGTGTAACTAAGTATTGTATACCTGAAAGCCCCATAAATAGGAGTAAACCAAATAGAAAATCATTAGCAAACTCGTAGAAATATAAAGGTTTCACATATGACCAGTGAAATAGTAATGGAAATGTAAGCCCCCATAATAGGCCTACTAAACCATATCCTAAGAATGCACGGTGAAATACGGTACAACTCATAAAGTATTGGAATAAAAACATACCAACCATGGTCGGTACCGCGAGGATTGTAATATCCTCTACATCGAGTCCTAATGTGATAGGTTCATAAATAAAAAATAGTGCAATATAGAGCACTATACCTATAATGCCAAAACGCAAAATAGGATTTCGAATCAATGATTTCATTGATGACAACATAATGTTTCCTTTCTAAAGGAGATTACAACAAATATATATTTTTCTTCACATTATAAGATAACAAAGAATACTAAAAAATACAATTATATATGGTGAACGTAGAAGAAATTTCCAATTTACGATATAATTATATAGTTATGAAATAGTATCGTTAAGGAATGGGGATTCATGGGGGACTATAATTATAAATTGGATGTATTCGAGGGACCTCTCGATTTACTTTTACATTTAATTGAAAAACATAAAATTGAAATTACGGATATCCCAATCGTTGAAATCACCAGCCAATATTTAGAATACTTAGATAATTGGAATCATTTTGATATTCATTATAGTAGTGAATTCCTCGTTATGGCATCCACATTATTACAGATTAAGTCCCGTATGCTATTACCAAAGGTGGAACCGGTACCCGATGAAGGTGAAGATCCACGAGATGAATTAGTGGCTAAGCTTGTAGAATTTAAGAAAATCAAAGATTTTACCCAGCTTTTAATGGAAAAAGCATCGATTGAATCGAATGTGTTTAGTCGCCCTGAAGAAACTAGCGTATTAGGTTTGGATAGTTATTATAATTTAGAATTATCTAAATTATACGATATATTCTATTCTGTATTACATAAAACTATTCAGAATGAAGATGAACAACAGGTTCGCCAAGTTACTGTTGAAAAGGATGCGTATAGCTTAGAGGATATGATCCTATCCTTAGCGAGTCGTGCAAGGCGTGGGGAACGATTGGCGTTTCGTGAATTACTTGTTGCTATCGAATCTAAAAGTGGTATGGTAACCATATTTATGGCTATACTAGAGCTTTTAAAACAGCAAGAACTAGCCATGTTTTACGAAAATGATGATATTATTTTTACCGCACCCATCATTGGTGAACGGGATGTACAAGTAGAGGAGGAATAGCATGGGTATATCAGATTTAGAAGCTGTATTGTTTTCTGCGGCTAAACCTATTTCTATTGACGTCATTCAAGATATATTTAAGCTTTCAAAACAAGAAAGCTTGACATTGATAGATCACTTAGCATCTGATTTAGAATCCCATAAACGCGGTATTCGCGTGCGAATCTCTGCTGCTGGTGTGGAACTAGTAAGTGCACCGGAATCGGCTATGTATATTGGACATATTCGTAAAAAAGAGGATAAATTATCTAATGCAGCCATGGAAACATTGGCTGTTATAGCTTATAAACAACCGATTACAAAAGCCGAAATTGAAGAAGTGCGCGGTGTTAATAGTGATAAGGTAATTAAACAATTATTGTCTCGTTCGTTAATTGCCGAATTAGGTCATAAGGATACGGTAGGTCGCCCTATTTTATATGGTACAACGGATGAATTTCTACGAAGTACAGGCGTCAAATCAATTGATGATTTGCACAAAGAACTGGATTCTGCCGAAGCCGATGTGCCTGGTGTACAATTAGACAGTGTAGGTGAAGGAAATATAATAGAACTCCCTATCGAGGATGGAATAGAGAATATATAGAAGAGGATATAAAATGGAACGATTACAAAAATTTATTGCCAGCTGTGGCATAGCTTCTCGTCGTAAGGCAGAAGAATTAATTACGTCTGGTAAGGTACGTGTCAATGGCCGCAAAGTGACGGAACTGGGTGTTAAGATTGATCCTATGAAAGATAAGGTCATGGTTGATGGACAATTATTAGCCGTGGAAAAACCTGTGTATTATTTAATGAATAAACCGAAAGGTGTTATTACATCTGTTACAGACCCACAAGGACGGGAAACTGTAATGGATTATATTAAAAATGAAAAACGCCGTATCTATCCAATTGGACGACTTGATTTACATACGGAAGGTTTATTGCTTTTAACAAATGATGGAGAACTAGCTCAGAATCTTACGCATCCATCTAAAGGCGTTGAAAAGACATATGAAGTTCGTATTAAGGGACGTGTAAATGATACAGATTTACAGGTCATCGCTGATGGTGTGCCCCTTGAAGATGGTGTGACAGCACCCGCTACACTTGTGGATTTAGGCTTCGATGACCACAATGGGGTTCACGAAGTAGAAATTACGATTCACGAAGGTCGTAATCGACAAGTTCGCCGTATGTTTGAGCATTTTGGCTATCGCATTCACAATCTAAAACGCATAGCGTATGGTGGATTAACCTTAAGCGGTGTTAAGCGCGGTGGTGTTCGTCAATTGACACAACGTGAAGTAAGTGCACTTAAAGCGCTAGGAGCTTCTAAATGAAGCGCGTCGTAGTAATCGGAGGTGGTGCAGCGGGATTAATGGCTGCTGTCATTGCTGGTCGAGAAGGCGCAAAGGTAACGCTTCTCGAAAAAATGAATTATGTTGGTAAAAAGATGGGCATTACTGGCAAAGGGCGTTGCAATATTACGAATGCTTGTGATATGTCTGAATTTATTAAAAATACACCAGGCAATGGCAAGTTTTTATATGGTGCTTACGAGCGCTTTACCAATGAAGAGTTGTTGCAGTTATTACACGACGCTGGCTTAGAAACAAAGGTAGAGCGAGGCGGCCGCGTATTTCCAGCTTCAGATTCTGCACTGGATGTGCGAAATACCTTTATGAAGCTTATGAAACACTATGGTGTAGATGTTCATCTTGAGGAACCGGTTAAGAAACTTTTGGTTGATGATAGTGTTGTCACCGGTGTTGTGACAGACAGAGAAACCTATCACGCTGATGCCGTGGTTATTGCTACGGGCGGCAAATCATATCCTGCTACTGGTTCTACTGGTGATGGATATATTTTGGCGGCTCAAGTAGGCCATAAGATTACCGATATCCGTCCATCCTTGGTACCGATTGTAACGGAAGAAACTTGGGTAAAAGATTTAATGGGGCTTAGCCTACGGAATGTTGAATTATCTGTAGTTGCTAAGAATAAGGTACAAGCCAAGATGTTTGGTGAAATGATGTTTACCCATTTTGGAATTACCGGTCCTATTGTTTTATCTCTTAGTCACATGGTGGGAAAATTGATGCGCAAAAAAAATATTGGTACTATAGGTTTAGATATCAATTTAAAACCTGCATTATCTCCAGAGACATTAGATAAACGATTACAAAAAGATTTTGATCTCTATTCTAAGAAACAATTAATTAATGGGATGAAGGATTTGTTACCAAGTCGATTGATACCATTAATTATTGAATTGGCTGGTATTGATCCACAAAAACCAATCAATCAGATTTCAAAGGAAGAACGACAACAAATCGGTTATATGTTGCAACATATGCCTCTTACTGTGAAAGGATTACGTCCTGTAGAAGAGGCTATTGTTACTGCTGGTGGTATTTCTTTAAAGGAATTTAATCCTAAAACTATGGAATCTAAGTTGGTTAAAGGTTTATATGGTGCAGGTGAAGTATTGGATATTGATGCTTTTACAGGTGGATATAATCTACAGGCTGCCTTTTCTACAGGATATGTAGCAGCTATGCATATAACTCACCCTGAAGCGTTTTAATAGAGACATTTTACGCTGTATGTATGATTGAATAGTATATTTTATATAATTTGTGAAAGTGATACAGGGAATTATGAATACACATAAAATTGCCGTTGCTGTTGACGGCCCAGCAGGAGCTGGAAAATCTTCTATTTCTAAGATTGTAGCTAAAAAATTAGGTTATCTTTATATTGATACAGGTGCTATGTACCGTTCTGTTACGTGGGCTGTATTACACAATCATATTGATGTACATAATCAAAAGGCTGTGGAAGCATTATTACCAGAATTAGACCTTACAATGGAACCAAGTGATGACTCCTGTAAGGTATTTATCGCTGGTGAAGATATTACTGACTATATTAGAACACCACAAGTTAATAATGCTGTCTCTATAGTGGCGTCTTATAAGGGTGTACGCCAATACTTAGTTGAACGACAACGTCTTATGGCAGAAGCTGGTGGTGTTATACTCGATGGACGCGATATCGGTTCCGTTGTATTACCTAATGCAGAACTAAAAATATATCTAACTGCTTCTGTAGAGGCTCGTGCTATGCGCCGTTATTTAGAAGTGAAGGGTACAGTTAACGAACAAACTTTAGAGGATATTAAAGAGAGTGTTATGCAACGTGATGATATGGATAAGAATCGAAAGGAATCTCCATTGATTCAGGTAGAGGATGCTGTATTGGTCGATTCCAGCGAAATGACATTTGATGAAACTGTAGAACATATATTACATCTAGTACAGGAGCGAATCTAAATGAACAAATTTTCTACATGGCTTTGGCGAACCGCCTTTTGGTTGCGCTATAAAGTTGGCTATGGATTAAAGGTATATGGTCGCGATAATTTCCCTATGGAAGGACCTGTCATTGTGGTACCAAATCATTTAAGTAATAATGATCCACCTATTTGTGGCTATGCCTTACCTAGACATGTACATTTTATGGCGAAACAAGAGCTATTTGTAAATCCAATTTCACGATTTTTTTGTACTTGGCTTGGCGCTTTTCCGTTAAATCGAGGCGCTATAGATAAGGTTGCTATTCGGCATGCTTTAGGTCTTTTAAAGAATGATAAAGTATTAGGAATTTTTGCTGAAGGCAATCGTCAAAAGAGTGGGAAATTGGGCCGATTTCATGATGGTGCTGCATCCATTGCATTGCGTACAGGAATCGGTATTACCCCAGTTGCCATTATTGGTTCTCATAATATGAAGAGAAATCAAGTTGCTTGTATCATTGGTAAACAGGTACCTGTTAGCAAAGCTAAACCGACACCCGACGCTATAAAAGAGGTTAATGATCGCGTAAAGGGTGAAATTCAACGCATGATTGATTCTTATCATGAAAATCGCATAGAGGAGACATTATGGAAATAATTTTGGCTGAAAATCATGGCTTTTGTTATGGCGTAAAACGAGCTGTTGAAATGGCTAATGAAGCTGCAAATAGTGATGGTAAAAGCTATACATTAGGTCCTATCATTCATAATCCACAAGTAGTAGGTCGTTTGGAAAGTAAAGGCGTTAGCCCCATCGAAGAGGTGTCTGATATTGCTGAAGGCACTATGATCATTCGTTCTCATGGCGTAGGTCCAGCGATTTACGAAGAAGCAGAAGTAAAAGGGTTAAACATCTTGGATGCTACTTGCCCACATGTGAAAAAAGCGCAACAAGATGCAAAATCTGTTATTGAAGATGGTATGACACTAGTTATTTTGGGTGAAAAAAACCATCCTGAGGTTAAAAGTATTAATTTATGGGCGAATAATAAAGGCATAATCATCGAAGATGAAGAATCCGCTAAAAATCTACAAATTGTTGAAAAAATGGGCGTAGTTGTTCAAACTACCTTTTCACAATTCAAATTTAACAGTATAATAGAGATATTAGAGAAAAAATCTAAGAATCTTAAGATTTTCAAAACGATATGCAATGCAACACAGGAGCGTCAGAATTCCGCCGTTGAATTAGCTCGTAACGTAGATCTTATGATTGTGATAGGTGGTAAAAATAGCGGCAATACAAACCGCTTGGCAGAGGTTTGTCGAGACGTTGGATGTACGACTTATCACATTGAAACTTCTACTGAATTACAACTGGAATGGTTTAACCGAGTACAGACGGTAGGGGTAACAGCAGGAGCATCGACTCCCGACTGGATTATTAAGGAGGTCATTGAGACAATGAAAGATTTTGCAGAATTATTAGCAGCAGAAGGTCAAGAAGAATTTAAGAAAGGAAACGTTGTAGAAGGTCAAGTAGTACAAGTTGAAGATGAACGCGCATGGGTATCTTTTGGCTACAAAACTGAAGCAATTTTGAATAGAACTGAAATTTCTTATCCAGCACCAAACTCTGCCAAAGATGTGTTGAAAAATGGTGATGAAATTAAAGCAGTTATCATGAACCACATCAAAGAAGATAATCCTATTTATCTTTCCATGACTCGTTTGGCTAAAGATGAAGATTGGCAATATGTTATCGAAGCTCAAGAAAAAGACGAACCTATCGTATGTAAAGGTATCGATGCTATCCCAGCTGGCTTGGTGGTAACAGTAAAATCCCTTCGTGGTTTCATTCCATTGTCCCAAGGTGATGTGCATTTCGTAAAATCTTTGGAAAACTTGGTTGGTACTGAATTCGAAGCAAAAGTTCTTGAAATCGACGAAAAGAAAAACCGTTTGGTTCTTTCTCGCCGTGCAGTACTTGAAGTGGAACGTCAAGCAAAATTAGCTGAAGCATTGAAAAATATCAACGTTGGTGAAAACTATAAAGGTATCGTTCGTAAAATCATGCCTTATGGTGCATTCGTAGATATCGGTGGTATCGAAGGTTTACTTCATATTTCTGATATTTCTTGGCAAAAAATTAAAAAAGTGGAAGATGTTCTTTCCGTTGGCCAAGAAATCGAAGTTAAATTACAATCCTTCGACCCTGAAAGCAACAAATTATCCTTGTCCTTGAAAGCTTTAACTAAGAGCCCATGGGATGTTGCTGAAGAAACTTTACATGTTGGTGATGTAATCACTGGTAAAGTTGTTCGTTTGGTTGCTTACGGTGCATTTGTAGCTGTTAACGATGATATTCAAGGTTTACTTCATATTTCTCAAATTACAAAACAACGTAATGCAAAAGTTGAAGATTATTTAAACCGCGGTCAAGAAGTTGAAGTTAAAATTATTTCTCTTAATAAAGATGAAAAGAAATTGGGCTTGGCTTTGACTGAGTTGATGGAACCAAAAGAAACAGAAGAAGACGCTGAATAATTCAGAAGTTTTTAACGAGGCTAATCAAGGTTTTCCTTGATTAGCCTTTTTGCGTACATTCCCTTTAATATGATAAAATGAAGTGATATATATAATTATAAATGAGGTGAAAGTATGGCAAAACCATTAGTGGCCGTAGTAGGTCGTCCAAATGTAGGGAAATCTACATTATTTAATGCCATTGTTAATAAACGTATTTCTATTGTAGAGGATATTCCTGGTGTAACACGGGATAGAATCTATTTTGATGCAGAATGGCTAAATCGTGAGTTCACAATGATAGATACAGGTGGTATTGAGTTTGTCACCGAAAATAGTCATGTTATTCCCAAAATGATGCGTTTACAAGCGGAGCTCGCAATTGAAGAGGCAGATGTAATTCTCTTTGTTGTTGATGGTAAGCAAGGGATTGTTCCTGCTGATGAAGAAGTAGCTAATATTTTACGTACTAGTGGAAAACCTGTAGTTTTAGTTGTTAATAAAATTGATAGTGTCAATCAAGAACCAAATATATATGAATTTTATAATCTAGGACTTGGCGACCCTATTGGTATTTCTGCTAAGAATTTAATGAACTTAGGTGATTTACTAGATGATACAGTAAAGCATTTTCCGCCTGTAGGTACGAACGTAGATGAGGAAGATACGATTCATGTAGCTATTATAGGTCGTCCTAATGTAGGTAAATCATCCTTAACAAATGCTTTATTAGGTCAAGATCGCGTTATCGTTTCTGATGTAGCCGGTACTACGCGGGATTCTATCGATACGCACTGGACACATGGGGATCAAAAATTTGTACTCATCGATACGGCGGGAATGCGACGTAAGTCTAAGATTGATGAAGCTGTTGAACGTTATAGTATCGTTCGTTCTCTTCGTTCCGTTGATCGTTCTGATATCGTTGTCCTTGTATTAGATGGCGTTGATGGCGTTACTGAACAAGATAAAAAAATTGCTGGTTATGCATACGAAGCAGGTAAAGGCGTTATCATTGTAGTAAATAAATGGGATCTTGTAGAAAAAGATGATAAAACCACGTTGAGATATACTGAGGACATTTATGATGAGTTAGGATTTTTGCAATTCGCACCTATCTTATTTGCTTCCGCATTGACAAAACAACGTATTCATCGCTTGGCCGATATGCTTAAGTTTGTATCTGAACAACAATATCGTCGCGTTTCTACGGGCACTTTAAATCAGCTTTTACAAGATGCGCAAACTGTAAATCCTGTGCCATCACGCAATGGTAGAATTCCTAAAATTTACTATATGACACAAGCTAGTGTTAAACCGCCTACCTTTATTCTCTTTGTAAATGAACCTGAATTAATCCATTTCTCGTATATGCGTTTCTTAGAGAATCGTTTACGTGAAAGTTTTGGTTTCGAAGGTACTCCAATTCGACTTATTCTTCGTGGTAAAAAACGCGAAGACGAAGAATAATGGTTATAAAGGGTAAGGGTGAAAATTGTGGTTGATGTAATGCCTATCATAGGATATGCCGTATTAGCCTATGTTATTGGATCTATTCCTAGTGGGTTGATTATTGGCAAGTTGTTTTTTAATACAGATGTCCGCTTATATGGCTCTAAAAATATAGGCGCCACTAATACGTATCGTGTCATTGGTTTAAAGGCAGCGCTTCCTGTATTTTTTTGTGATGCCTTAAAGGGGGCTATCGGTGTGCTCCTATTCTCCTCCTTGAATCCGATGTATATGATTTTAGGCGGTATTTTAGCTATGGTTGGACATAATTGGTCCTTATTTCTTGGATTTAAGGGTGGCCGTGGTGTTGCAACTGGCTTAGGTGTTCTTATTGCACTATCTCCAATGGTTGCTGCTATTTGTTTTGCCATTTGGGGTGTCATTGTATATTTTACAAAATTAGTCTCTTTAGGATCTATTGTAGCTGCTGCCTTGGTTCCTATATTGATGTTTGTGACAGGAGAATCTTGGTGGTTTGTTGGATTTGGTGCATTAGCTGCATTATTTGTTATTGTACGCCATCGAGAAAATATCTCTCGCCTATTAGCAGGTAAAGAATTAAAGGTAGAACGCGTCAAAAAAGGAGAGTAATATGAAAGTTTGCATCATCGGCTCTGGTAGTTGGGGGACTGCTCTTGCTATTAAGTCCGTAGTGGCAGGAAATGACACAATCTTATATTGCCGACGTCCAGAATTTAGAGATGAACTCATTAAATATAGAGAGAATAGGGTATATCTAGCTGGTGTTATACTACCAGATGAACTAATGATTAGCTCTGACCTAAAGATGTGTGTTGAACAAGCTGATATTGTACTGGTTGTTACTCCATCTATACACGTCCGTACTGCGTTACAGAATTTAAAGGGCTATGCTCATAAAAATCAAATCTATGTGCTATGTTCTAAAGGGGTAGAGCGCGATAGTGGCAAATTATTAACTACTGTTATGAAGGAAGAACTATCATCGGTAGGATGTGATCTTACAGTTTTATCCGGACCTAATCATGCAGAAGAAATTGGTAGGAATTTACCCGCTGCAGCTGTGGTAGGTACAACATCTATGGATGTTGGGAAAAAGGTGCAACAGGCATTACACAGTAAAGAGTTTCGTATTTATACTAGCGATGATTATATTGGTGTTGAACTCGCAGGTGCTACGAAAAATGTAATAGCTTTGGCTGCTGGTATCGTTGATGGATTGTCTCTTGGAGATAATTGTAAGGCTTTATTATTAACTCGTGGTTTACATGAAATGACACGATTTGGTGTAGCATTAGGTGCAAGAAAAGAAACCTACGCAGGTCTTGCAGGTATGGGTGATTTAATTGCTACGTGCATGAGTTCTCATAGCCGTAACCGTGCAGCGGGGCAACAATTAGCTGATGGCAAGACGATGGACTATATTATGAATCATACTAATATGGTGGTTGAAGGCTTTTTTGCAACATCTATTATTCGAGATATGGCTATTCAACATCGTGTAGAGATGCCTATCACACAATCGCTATATGAGGTATTATATGAAGAGAAGGCACCTCAATTAGCATTGCAAGAATTGATGGGACGAGATAGTAAAATCGAAGTATCATAATTATAAAAGATACTTTTATTTTAGGTATTTATATACTATAATTAATGAGTATAATCTAGTGAGGATTGTATGCGAATTATCGGAGGCACTGCAAAGGGCCATACTATAAAAGCTCCGAAGGGGATGGATACACGTCCCACCTTGGATCGTGTTCGTGAAAGTATCTTCAACGTCTTAGCGCATCGTGGTATATATGGTGCCCGCGTATTAGATTTATTTTCTGGTACCGGGGCTGTTGCCATTGAAGCACTCAGTCGTGGAGCTGAAACAGCAATTGCTGTTGATTTTCGAACTGGTAAATTAATTCGAGAGAATGCAGAACATTGTCGTGTGTTGGATCGAATTCAAATCATACCTAAGAAACTTTCACAGTTGAAACATTTTATAGGTGACCAGCAGTTCGATTATATTTTTTCAGATCCACCATATGAAAATGGCTTTATACAAGAGACCATTGATTTTGTTGTGGTTCATGATGCGTTAGCTGATGATGGTATTTTAGTATTAGAACATCATAAAGATGAGGCTTTCACCATACCACCAGAATGGGAATGTATAAAGGAACAAAAATTTGGTTACACCCTTGTTTCATATTTTCTGAAACATAGTGAAAGGAGTTAGACCCTTGCGAATAGGAGTTTGCCCAGGAAGTTTTGACCCCGTTACAAATGGTCACGTTGACATTTTTGAGCGCGGTAGTCGTCTCGTAGACAAGTTGATTATCGCTGTAAGTTCAAATCCTAATAAGAATTCATTGTTTACTATGGAAGAACGCGTTGAAATGATTCGCAATGCGGTTAAGCATATTCCTAATGTAGAAATCGACTGTACAGGTGGATTGCTCATCGATTATGTAAAATCCAAAAATGCAAGTATCATTATCCGTGGTCTCAGAGCTCTTAGCGATTTTGAATATGAATTTCAGCGTGCTTTGTTTGCAAAATACTTGGATGATGATATTGAAACAGTGTTTATTATGACTAATAATAAATATTCTTTTGTGAGCTCAACAGGGATTCGTGAGTTAGCTAAATTTGGTGGTAAGTTAGATGGACTTGTTCCTGATGATGTAAAGATCAAATTAGAAAAACGTTTTAACATCGATGGTAATAAATAATAGGAGTGAATTGTATGAAAACAGAAAAATTACTTGAAGATTTAGAGGTTCTTATTGAATCTAGCAGCCGTATTCCTATGACTACAAAACGCATGGTAGAAGAAGATGAAATTATGCGTATTATCGATGCAATTCAAGAATCTTTACCACTTGAGCTCGATGAATCTCGTCGTATTGTGGCTGAAAAAGATAAAGTATTGGCTGATGCTCAACGTCAAGCTGAAACATTAATTGATCAAGCTAAAGATTATATTGCTAAATTGACTGCTGAAAGTGAACTTGTTAAGCAAGCACAAGAACAAGCTAATCAAATTATCAATGCTGCAAACCAATCTTCTGAAGAGTTAAAATCTAGTTCTATTCAATATGCTGGTGATGTATTGAAATATGTAGAAAACAATTTAGAAAAAACGTTGGAAAGCCTTCGTCAAAATCGCGAAAGCTTGCAACAAAGTGAACAAAAGACTGAAAACCAATAATTCATATATTAAAGGTATATTGAAAGCCCCCGATAGGAAATATCGGGGGCTTTTGCTATTCTCATATATGGGAATATTGTTAATCTTTATACATAGGTGGTTTTTCTGGTTCTACAATCATAGTTTGATGTGTATTAAAAATGACAAAACCTAATGGAGACTTAGGCGGTTTTTTGATATTTTTGATATATGTATAATCTACAGGTACCTTTGATGAATGGCGTGCCTTGCTAAAGTAAGCTGCATATTTAGCTACTTGGGATATGAGCATATCATCAGGATCCGTTTCAGTTCGCAAGATAAGGTGTGAACCTTGAATATCCTGTGTATGGAACCATAAATCATTTGGTTTAGCAAATCGATGTGTTAAATATTCATTTTGTTGGTTATTACGTCCTATATAGAGGTCCCCTTCAGGAATTTCTAAATGAATATAATTGGATTTTCCCAATTTATAGGAGAGAGTTTTTTTAGAT
The DNA here is from genome assembly GCF_041431535.1 of Veillonella sp. 27098_8_77. Lineage (NCBI taxonomy): Bacteria > Bacillati > Bacillota > Negativicutes > Veillonellales > Veillonellaceae > Veillonella > Veillonella sp. 27098_8_77. The sequence continues at coordinate 40,865 of NZ_JAPVXW010000015.1, forward strand.
TTTTTTATAATACCTGCATCCATACACTCATGGCGTATTTCTTCTAAGGATTCCCTCGTTGTTGCCAAGGATAAACTGTATAAGATTGTTCTATAATATTCTAATTTTACTGTACTTTGGTCCAGTTGATATTGGCCACTAATAATCCGATTTTTTAATTTGGTATAAAGTTTGTAATACCATTGCCCATTTTCTACAATTGTCAGTTCCGGCTTTAAAGGAATGGTTATGGTTTCTGCGGGTTCTGAAAGTAGATTTTGTACGTCAATCGAAGGTTTATAGTGAGCCTGTACATGACTATTAATCATTAAAAGATCGCCATATAATTTATAAGTTTCCATCTTTTGCGTATCATCGAGTTCTTCTTTTATTTTTTTATGACGTAGTTCTTCTTTTTTTATAGCATTTGAAATGATACGTTCTAATTCCTTATCAGCTGTATGTATTGCTCCTGATTTGGTTATTGATTCTTCGATGGCCTCTGATATTGTAGGATATATTTTAATTAATGTAAATTCTGTGTCCATAGGGAATGGCATATATATCTTTTTGTTATTTACATTTTCATAGACTAATAATTGATGAGCTTCTAATAAATTTTCTTTTACATGGTATAAAGCGTTTGCTAATATATGTAACACATCATTTGATAATGCATTAATGTCTTCTAATCCTGATAGATGTGATAGATTTAGAACATAGTCTAATAAAGCTTTACCGAAACCATTAAATACGGAGCGTATAGCATTTGTGACTGTACCGGATCCAAATGTGGTAAGCAAATTAAAGATTTCATCTTCATTAAAATCTAGTAAGGATACACGATTTGAGTTGGGTGGTAATTCGTATGTCATCTTAGGACCTACAGAACGCTCCCTGTTCATTAATGGTGATACATGGATTAGAGATTCTAAAATGATATCGTTTTGTACAAAGATACAATTAGAATATTTACCCATAAGTTCAATATAGATTGCTGTAGATGTTATAGATCCATCCATTTCAAGCTTATCAATATGGATACATAAAATTCTGTCACCATTAATTTGTTCCACTGATGCTATGCGGCTACCTTCAATATGTTTTCGCAGGAACATACATAATGAACTAGGTTCTTTCGGTAAGTCTTGTATGGGTTTACATATATAGACAGCAGGATTAGCACCTACAGTAATCATAAGATTTACATCTTGATTGGCGCTGCGCACTTTAAAAAGTAATGAATGTTTATCAACTTGATATAATTTTTGTATTTGTCCACTCTGTAAGCTTTGATTTAATTCTTTGGCTAATACAGACATGGTTAGTCCATCTAAATTCATAGTGATCCTTTCTTTTGGTTATTCACAATGTATAGTTTAGTATATCACAGATATTTAATAGATATCTTTAAGATTCATGTTACAATAGATAAAAAGGAGGTTCTTCCATGAATAGCATGACCGGATTTGGGCGAGCAACACAAAATGTAGATGGTTTACAATGTACCATAGAGATTAAATCGGTTAATTCTAGATTTTTAGATCTTAACATACGAAGCCCTAAACAAATAAATTCTGTAGAGCATAGTATCCGTAAATGTATACAAAAGACATTACATCGAGGTAAGGTTGATGTATTTGTAACATTGCAGGATGTTGGGGATAGAGAAAAGCAGTTCTTAATAAATAGTTCTTTAAAACGTCAAATACAAGATTTACTGGTATCAGAAGGATTTTATAGTGAGCCCCAATCGGTACCTTTATCGGCAGTAATGGCTATATCTAATGAGTGGGTACAAATCCAGGATACTGAAGTCTCAAATGATGTTCTTCAGGCCTTGGTTACTAATACTACAACTTATGCACTTCATGCATTAGAGAGTATGCGACAATTGGAGGGGGTCCATATTCAACAAGATTTGTTACACCGGCTTTCACAAATGACAGACATTATAGAAGAAATTAACACTCATAAAGCAGATGCTGTTATTGCTTATAAAGAAAATTTGCGAACTAAAATAATGGAATATGTGGAAGGCCTTGATATTGTTGCTAATGAAGATCGTTTACTTCAAGAAGTTGCTATCATAGCTGATAAAACAGATATTACGGAAGAGATTGTCCGATTTAGGTCTCATGTGGTACAATTAACAAATACACTTAAGATGGATGAACCGATTGGTCGTAAGTTAGATTTTATCATTCAAGAGATGAATCGTGAGGTTAATACGATTGGCTCAAAAGCGATGGATATAACATTGACAGACCATGTGGTACAATTAAAATGTGAATTAGAAAAAGTTAGAGAACAAGTACAGAACATAGAGTAAGGAGGTCTATTTATGAGTATCCAATTACTGAACATTGGTTTTGGTAATATGGTTTCTGCTAATCGCGTTATCGCTATTATTAGCCCTGAATCTGCACCTATTAAACGCATGGTTCAAGATGCAAGAGATAAAAGTCTCCTCATAGATGCAACCTACGGACGTAAAACCCGAGCTGTGCTCGTTATGGATAGTGGGCAAATCGTATTGTCAGCTATTCAACCAGAAACAGTGGCACATCGTATTGTGCAACACGAAGTCGATGAAGATACTGTAGAAGCTTAGGAGTTAATATGGCAGATCGAGGTTTATTAATTGTTATCTCCGGCCCATCTGGTGCAGGCAAGGGAACGATTTGTTCCAATATACGAGGTGAAATGCCTAATCTTGTATATTCTGTATCTATGACCACACGTGAACCACGGGTTGGAGAAAAGGAAGGAATTAATTATTTCTTCCGTACAAAAGAAGAATTTGAATCATTATTGTCAGAAGATGCATTTTTAGAGTATGCTAAGGTATATGATAATTATTATGGCACCCCAAAACAACATGTAATGAATTTATTAGATGAAGGGAAGAGTGTGCTTCTTGAAATCGATATTCAAGGTGCTATGCAGGTTAAAGAGCGATTTAGTGATGCTGTATTTATTTATATTGTACCGCCATCTTTAACCGAATTATCTGAACGTCTTCATAATCGAGGAACTGATGCAAAAGAGGTTATCGATAAACGTTTGTCATTGGCATGTTCTGAGTTAGCATTAGCTCATCGTTATGATTATATTGTGGTCAATGATGATTTAGAGGATGCGTCCTTAAAGGTTGCTTCTATATTGCGCGCTGAAGCTTGTAAGATCAGTCGTAATAAAGAGCAAATTCAATATATTTATAAGCAATATCAAGAGTCTAAGGAGAAGTGATAGTATGATGGTAAAACCTCCATTGAAAGCATTGGAAAAACGTGTAGATAGTAAATATACATTGGTAACGCTAGCAGCTAAACGCGCTCGTGAGTTGACCGATGGTGAAGAATGTCTTGCTACAGATATTCATAATACAGATAAACCTGTATCTTTAGCATTCTATGAAATTGCTGAAGGTGAAGTAACATATAAACGCACTAAAGAAGGTATTAAATAATTTTACTCAAAATTCCTTGTACATTTGTACAAGGAATTTTTAAAAGGAGAATTATGAAAGGCAAACATATTATCGTAGGTGTATCAGCAGGTATTGCTGCGTATAAAGCTATTGAAGTAGTTAGTCGTTTACGCAAGGCTGGAGCAGAAGTGAAAGTCGTAATGACTAAGAATGCTACACATATTGCGACACCTATGACATTTGGTGAAATTAGTGGACATCCTGTAGCTGTTGATATGTGGGAAGAAATTCATGATTGGAATGTAGAGCATATTGCTTTGGCAACATGGGCTGATGCTTATATTGTGGTACCAGCTACAGCCAATGTAATTGGTAAAATACGAGCAGGTATAGCCGATGATATGCTAACAACGACTATTATGGCAACACCAGCACCTAAATTTTTATGCCCTGCCATGAATACAGAGATGTTCAATAATCCTATCGTTCAGAGAAACTTAAAGGATTTATCGTCTTTGGGGTACCATATTATGCAACCTGATGCTGGCTGGCTAGCTTGTGGTGTTACAGGTGTGGGGAGACTGCCATCACCCGAAGATATTGTTAATTGGTTGACAGAAGAATTACAATCCCTTGAAGGAACAGGTAAATTAGCTGGTAAGACTGTCCTTGTTACAGCAGGTGGAACACAAGAAAATATCGATCCTGTAAGATATATTGGTAACAGATCGAGTGGAAAGATGGGATATGCCATTGCCGCTGCTGCTGTTAAGGAAAAGGCTCGCGTAATTCTAGTAAGCGCCCCTACATCTTTAGAAATTCCTAAAGGTGTTGAATATATAGCTGTAGATTCTGCAGAATCTATGCAAGAGGTTGTTAATTCCAATTACGAATCATCAGATGTGGTGATTATGGCTGCTGCTGTTTCAGATTTTAGGGTGGCTAATAAAGCTCCTCAAAAAATAAAAAAAATGGAATCTATGACTTTAGAGCTCGTAAAGAATCCAGATATACTTAAAGGACTAGGAGAGCATAAAACCCATCAATTACTGGTTGGTTTCGCTGCAGAAACGGAACATGTTGTTGATTATGGTATGGATAAGGTTCGTCGCAAAAATCTTGATATGTTAGTTGCTAATGATGTAAGCAAATCAAATGCTGGGTTTAATGTAGATACTAATGAAGGATACTTCTTATATCCGAATAAAGAACCAAAAGTAATGCCGAATATGCAGAAATCTGAGTTAGCTAAGTTCATTATAGGAGAAGTTATTGAGTTGTTAGACGTACAATAATTGTATGATTTTAGCTAGAGTTTGTAGTTGTAGAAAGAAGTGTTATTTTCATGTTTGCCATACAAGGGCATATCAGCAAGGTTCGTTATGTAGATCTCAATGGGGCAATAATATATTAGCTGGTCTCGTTGTAGGTGTAGTCGCTTTACCATTGGCTATGGCGTTTGCTATAGCTAGTGGTGTTACACCGCAAGCTGGTATATATACTGCTATTATTGCAGGTATATTTGTATCATTGTTTGGGGGATCTCAAGTTCAAATTGCTGGTCCTACAGGCGCATTTATTGTTTTATTAAGCAGTATAGTCGTTAATTATGGATTTGACGGATTACAGATAGCAACCATGATGGCTGGCATCATGCTATTATTAATGAGCATAGCTAAACTAGGCAATGTAATAAGATATATACCAGCGCCTGTTATTATGGGATTTACTGCTGGTATTGGTGTTACAATTTGGGTAGGGCAATGGCCTTATTTCTTTGGTTTCCCCTCACTACCTTATGTACCGCATTTTCACGAAAAGCTTTGGTTGATGATACAATCACTACCTAATTCTGATTTACCTACATTAGGAATTGCCCTATTTAGCTTAATACTATTATTAGTACTACCTCGGATTCCTGTTGTAAAAAAAGTACCAGCCCCTATTATAGCGATGATTATTGCTACACTTATCCAAGGATATTATCAATTTCCTAGTGTACAAACAATTGGCACTGCCTTTGGTGGAATACCACAAGGATTACCATTATTTTCATTTCCTAATCTATCCTTAGATAAGATTTTTTCGTTGATTGGCCCTGCATTTACAATAGCCATGCTTGGAGCCATAGAATCCTTGTTATCTGCAGTGGTAGCAGATGGTATGAGTGGACAAAAACACGAATCTAATACGGAATTATTTGGTCAAGGTTTAGCTAATATTTTTGCTCCTTTGTTTGGTGGTATTGCAGCGACCGGTGCTATTGCACGGACCGCAACAAATATCCGTCAAGGTGGAAACTCGCCGATAGCCGGTATTGTTCATGCTATCGTGCTATGTGCTATTCTGTTATTCTTAGCTCCGTACGCCGTATATATTCCGTTAGCCTCTATGGCGGCCATCTTATTTGTTGTGGCATATAACATGAGTGATGTACCACGTTTTATACGGATGTTGCGACTAGCACCACGACCAGATCAAATTATACTGATTCTCACATTCTTTTTGTCAATCTTCACTGATTTGGTCGTAGCTGTAAATGTGGGCGTCGTGTTAGCTGTATTGCAATTTATGCGTAAGATGATAGGTACTATTGATGTTCATGAGATGAGCTGTAAAGAATTATCTGAACAAGAAAAGCATGAAATTGAGATACATCCAGATATCATGGTATATACCGTAGAGGGTCCTTTATTCTTTGGCGCTATATCTGCATTTGATAGAGCTCTTAATTCTATTCATAAAGATCCTAAATATTTAATCATTCGATTTGGTTCAGTACCCTTTGTTGATTTAACAGGATTGCGTATTTTGAAAGGAATTATTGAGGAATTAAAGAATCGTGGTATTGAAGTATTATTAAGCGATATTAACTATGATATACGTCGCGAAATGTACAAGTCTGATTTTCTAGATATGCTGGGGCGTCATCATTTATATCGAAAATTTGAAAGCGCATTACATAAAGCTGAACATGATTTAGCGTTACATAAAGTGGATTAACTTGATTTTTCTACAAAAAAGGTATACAATTTATATCGTAATTTAACTCATCAAGAGTAGTGGAGGGAACGGCCCGTTGAAGCTACAGCAACCCTTTTTAAAAGAAGGTGCTAATTCCAACAGTCATGGACTGATAGATGGGTCTCCCTCATGAGAGACCATGAGGGATTTTTTTATTATAGGAGGCAAAAATGGCAGAAAAACATATGTTTTTTACTTCTGAATCCGTTACGGAAGGCCATCCAGATAAAATAGCTGACCAAATTTCTGATGCTGTTTTGGATGCGATTATTGAAAAAGATCCAAAGGCTCGTGTAGCTTGTGAAACACTTGTGACTACAGGTTTAGTCCATGTTGTAGGGGAGATCTCTACAAGCACATATGTTGATATTCCTCGTGTAGTACGTGATACAATTCGTGAAATTGGTTATACTCGTGCAAAATATGGTTTCGATTGTGATACTTGTGGCGTCTTAGTATCTATTGATGAACAATCTGCAGATATCGCCATGGGCGTAGACGAAGCATTAGAATCTAAAGATGGTAATAGCGAAATTAATGATAAAATTGGCGCTGGTGACCAAGGCATGATGTTTGGTTACGCAACCAACGAAACACCTGAATATATGCCAATGCCGATTTCTTTAGCACATCGTTTATCCCGTCGTTTAGCAGAAGTGCGTAAAAATGGTACATTAACATACCTTCGTCCAGATGGTAAAACACAAGTTACTGTAGAATATGTTGACAATCAACCGAAACGTATTGATACAATCGTTATTTCTACACAACATAGTCCAGAAGTAACTCAAGAACAAATTAAAAATGATTTGAAGCGCTATGTTATCGATGCAGCACTTCCTGCAGAATTCATTGATGAAAAGACTAAAATTTTCATCAATCCAACAGGGCGTTTTGTTATCGGTGGTCCACACGGCGATGCAGGCTTAACAGGCCGTAAAATTATCGTTGATACTTATGGTGGTATGGCTCGTCATGGCGGTGGCGCATTCTCCGGTAAGGATCCTTCCAAGGTTGACCGCTCTGCAGCATATGCAGCTCGTTATGTAGCTAAAAACGTGGTAGCTGCAGGTCTCGCTGATAAATGCGAAGTACAAGTAGCATACGCTATTGGCGTTGCGAAACCTGTATCAATTTTAGTTGATACATTTGGTACAGCTAAGATTGACGAAGAAAAAATTCAAGAATTGGTAAGCAAACATTTCGACTTGCGTCCAGCAGGTATCATTGAAATGCTTGATTTATTAAAACCACATTATCTTAAGACGGCTGCGTATGGTCACTTTGGTAGAACTGATGTTGATCTTCCTTGGGAACGTACAGATAAAGCTGACATTTTACGTCACGAAGCTGGTTTATAATCAAAAAGACTTAGTAGCATGCTGTAGTGACCCCAAAAAGTT
>NZ_JAPVXW010000016.1:0-44250 GCF_041431535.1 Veillonella sp. 27098_8_77
TAATTTGATAGTTACAAATATAAAAGGGACTCCTTCGGGAGTCTCTTTTTTTGTACCCCTTATAAATGGTATAATAGATAAATACAGTAATTATATAAGGGGGTCGGCTGATGAATCCTTCTTTTTCACATATTCAGATGGTGGCTATCGATTGTGATGAAACCTTGTTGCGTAGTGATAACATGGTGTCAGAGTATACTAAGGATGTATTGCATCGATTACAAGATAAAGGCATTCGTATCACTATTGCGACAGGTCGTATGTACCAAACGGCAAAGCCTGTTGGCATGTCATTGCAGCTTGGTAATGTGCCAATGATTTTATTTTCTGGAGGTCTTATACAAGAATTGGAATCAGGTCGTAAGCTATTTGAGCGGACTGTGCCATTAGATACGGTGCAACGCATTTGGAACATAGCTAGTCAATATGGATGGCATATTCAATCTTATGTAGATGATTATCTATTGTGTCATCATCAGGATTGGCAATCGGATGTATATGAACGTCAAACGGGGGCTAAAGCTGAATTTTTAGGCGATTCGTTGTATGAACTTTCACAAGAGCCGAATAAATTAATTGCTATAGATACTGTTGAAAACATAGATTCTATCATTGATACATTGAGGCCCGTTGTAGGGGATACGGCTACGTTAGTGCGGAGCCAAAAGGATTTTTTAGAAATCATTGCACCTCATGTATCTAAGGGCGATGCGTTAGAGCAGTTAGCACAGCAATATGGAATTGGCTTAGAGCATATTGTTTCCTTTGGTAATGCAGAAAATGATATATCTATGCTATCTAAAACGGGGTACTCAGTAGCCGTTGAAAATGCTGTAGATCATGTAAAATCGGTAGCCCGTGAGGTATGTGGACATCATAATGAAGATGGCGTAGCTCATTGGATTGAAGAACATTTATTATAATGGAGTAAGGTATGGAAGCATTTCGTTTATTAATCGTAACTGGCATGTCTGGTGCTGGAAAAACACAGGTATTACAGGCATTAGAAGATATGGGCTATCTCTGTGTAGACAATATTCCGCCTGTATTAATTCCGAAACTGAGTGAAATTTGTCGTCAAGGTGGGGACCGTACCAATCGCGTAGCCCTCGTTGTCGATATTCGTGGCGGCGAATTCTTTGAGGCTTTATCTACTTCGTTAGAGACTTTGAAAGAGATGAAGGTAGATTATGAAATCGTTTTCATGGATGCTAGCGATGAAACCTTGATTCGCCGTTATAAAGAATCTCGACGTAGTCATCCACTCGCACCAAGTGGGCGCATTACAACAGGCCTAAGAAAAGAACGTCAAATTCTAGATTCTGTGCGCCATAAAGCAGATTATATTATCGATACAACAGATATGAAAACCGCATCCTTAAAGGAATACTTGAAAAAACGCTTTACTCAAGTGGCGGATAAACACGGTATGTCGGTAACTGTTGTTAGCTTTGGCTTTAAATACGGCTTGCCATTGGATGCAGATATGATTTGGGACGTTCGTTTCTTGCCAAATCCGTTCTATATTCCAGAATACCGTCATAAAACGGGGCGCGTACAAGTTGTTAACGACTATATTCACTCCTTTGACGTAACGGATGAATTTAAAACACACTATTTTAATACCATGGATTTCCTTGTGCCTAATTATGAGAAGGAAGGTAAAGCACAATTTATTGTAGCCGTTGGATGTACAGGTGGTATGCACCGATCCGTTGCCATGGCAGAGGCTTTGTATGCTCATTTATTAGAAAAAGGTTATCGTGTCACCGTAGAACATCGGGATATGATGAAAAATAATGTGGAAGAAGATTTTAATCCACATCAAGCAGATCTAGGGGATTAAAAGAGGTTTATATGTTACGAAAACGTTGGTTCCGGTGGTTAATTCCGGGCCTCAATATAAAACGTTGGCTTGCTCTCTATAGCTTAGGAGTTGGCTTATTAATCATAGGCATTTCACTCTTATTTAACTATCAATGGTTATCGTATATAGAGGACATTGTTCTTGCCTATTCCTATTCCTTAACGGGATATTATAATTACAATGTGTTAATGTTAGTGGGTGCCGTGCTCATCGGTATCGCGGCTATCTTGATTTTAGTTGGTACCAGCAAGGTTATTAAAACCATTATCCGTGCGGTTTTACCGGACCCATCTAGCAAGGTATCGGATATTATCTTTCAAAATATCCGCCTTGATAAAGGCCCTAAAATCGTCGTTATTGGAGGTGGTACGGGCTTATCTAATTTATTGCGTGGTTTGAAAGCTCACACATCCAATTTATCGGCTATCGTTACGGTTGCCGATGATGGCGGTTCTTCCGGTCGTTTGCGGGAAGATTTTAAAATGATTGCACCTGGCGATTTGCGCAACTGTCTCGTGGCCCTTGCGGAACAAGAAGGGGTTATGGAAAACCTTTTCCGCTATCGTTTTGAAGGGGACAATGAGCTTTCAGGTCATAGCTTTGGGAATCTCTTTATCACGGCGTTAGCACAGGTTTATGATGGCGATGTAGAGGAGGCTCTCGAGGCAGCGAGTAAATTATTGCGTGTCCGTGGTCGTGTCATTCCGTCGTCTACAGAATTTATTCAGCTTCGAGCTGAGCTCATTGATGGCACTGTTGTTGATGGTGAAAGTAATATTCCACACGCAGGAAAGAAAATTAAACGTGTATTTAGTAGTCCAGAACATCCAAAACCAGAAGGTGCTGCATTGCGCGCCATTGATGAAGCGGATGTTATCATTTTAGGACCTGGTAGTCTCTATACAAGTATCATTCCTAATTTATTGACCGACAAAATCGCGGACCATGTGAGTGCTAGTAAGGCCAATAAAATTTACATTGCCAATGTAATGACACAACCAGGTGAAACGTCAGGCTACACATTGGCTGATCACGTACAAGCTATCATCGACCATAGTGGGGTAGGCATCATCGATACGGTTCTCGCCAATGATGGACCTTTGCCAATTCAAATGGTAGAACAGTATAGCGCAGTTGGATCGGAACCTGTGGCTATCGATTCTAAGCGTTTACAAGAGATGGGGATTCGCACGGTTAGAGCAACGCTCATCAGTCAAGAAAAACCGGCTATTCATGACCCAGAACGTTTAGGTAAGGTCCTTATGGATATCATATATGCTATGAAATCAGATATGGAACCACGTGTTTTAGAATATTATTTACGCCGTGCTGATCATTAGAAAGGAAAACCTATGTCTTTTGCAGAAGATGTAAAAAATGAATTATGTGCCTATGAGCCTGAAACGGATACCGATGTGGCCATGAAGATTGAAGCATCCTGCTTATTGCGCATGGGTGGTTCCTTATTGCTCGGTATGAATGGAGCTATCGGTATACGACTAGCCACTGCTAATAATGCGGTGGCTAGACGTTTGCTAGGCATACTGAAAAAACAATACGAATTGCCGACCCATGTTATGGTGCGTCAAGGTTTGAATTTGCGGAAAAAGAATATGTATACATTGACGGTGGATCCATCTCAAGAGGGGCGTCAAGCCTTAGAAGACTTGGCTCTGTGGCCTGTTACTGAGCAGTTGCCGCGGAAGTGGTTACACTCCATGGAGGCACGACGTGCCTTCTTACGAGGTGCTTTTTTAGGGGGTGGATCCGTTAATAAACCACAAAGTGATTATCATCTCGAGTTTATGACGGGCAACGAAGATTTTGCACGAGAGATTGTATATGTATTGAAATTATTTCACATTCATGCAGGGCTGACAGAGCGTAAAGAAGAATACGTGGTGTACCTTAAAGAGGGGGATGCCGTAACGAATTGTTTGCAGGTCATGGGCGCACAGTCAGCATTAATGGAATTTGAAAACGTACGCATCATGAAAACGGTTCGAAATCAGATCAATCGTCAGGTAAATTGTGAGACTGCCAATTTACAAAAAACCGTAGATGCAGCGGTGCGCCAAGTGAAGGCCATTCGTATATTAGATGAGCATATAGGTATTGATGCATTGCCGGATAAGTTAAAAATTGTAGCTAGATTGCGCTGGAATAATCCGGAAGCAAGTTTAAAAGAATTAGAAGAAATGATGAATGGTACCTTATCTAAATCGGGTATTGGACATCGTTTAAAAAAGTTAGAAGCATTAGCCCTTACATATGATCCTATGGGGCTGGAAGAGGTTTAATATTATGTTATTTAAGAAAACATATAAGCTAGCGACGATGTTAGCAGTTATGGGAGCATTAACAGGTCATGCGGCAAGCGATATTGATTTGAACTCCATAGGATATTTTTCATTTACTCCATTACCAGCGGAATTACAAGCGCAGAAGGATACATTGTTATTATCCGATAGTCCTGAATATGTAGGTCCTGTAGGTGGCGTTTTAAGTGCTGGTAGTATAAATGGGAAGGGGCGTATCTACTTTTACCATGTAAATGAAATGGCAGAGCCCCATAAGATTGCTATTATTTTAGAGAATACAGGTAATGAGCCGAATGGTATTGCCGTGTTTCGTGAACTAAAATCCATTGCAACGCCAGACTATTTTGCAGCAGGCCGTGATTTATCACGGAAGGAATTAGAGCAACCATTGTCTGATAAGCCACTTTATTCTTTTGTGATGCCACCTAAAAGTCGTCAGCTCGTATTTACAGATTTAGAACATTCTCCAATACCTAAAGATGCTCTATTTACAGGTATCGTAGATTTGCAAACGAGTGCACCTGTATTTGCACGAGTTATGATGATTCCTATGAATCTGAACTCCATTGAGTCCTCGTATTGGGTGAATAATTTACCTATCGACCATGTGCGGTTGCGTGGTACTTTCACCGGCGCTGAAAGAGAAATGGCGGTAACAAAAGAGTATAATACCACACTTGGTGGCGCCTATGTAGAACTTGGCAATGATAGAGAAGACCGTTTTGTAGAAGGTGTAGATGAGCTTGATAATAAGGCCTATGTAAAGGATGCTGGGAACTATGGTATTTCCTATACCGTTAAAATTCCTACAAGCGGTGAAGACCCTTTCCGTCTCTATTTCAATCCATTAGGCGGTGGTTATTCTGGTTCCTTTACTGTGAAAGCACAACGTCGTTGGCAGAAGGCACCTAGTGAAAGTATGACCTATCACATCGGTGGTGATGACGGACTGATGGCATTAGGTCATAATACTGTATTAGATTCTCGATACATGGGGAACTATTACGGTGGCGATACGTTGACCATCGAGTTCATGCCGGCTGGTGCTTCGAATTTACCGGTTCGCTTCTTACTAGTTCCAGAAGCCTTAGCCAACCCTCAATATGCGCGCGTATTGGCGACCAATGAAGCTGGTCAGCGTGCATTAGAAGCAGAAGCGCAAAAAGAAGCCGCCGAAGCAGCTAGGAAGGTGGCTATTGAAGAAAAATATGTAGCAGCGAAGACGCAAAAAGAAGAACAAGCGCATCAATTAGCAGAGGCAGCTAAATTAGCGGCTGAAAAGGCAGCTGCTGCTCATAAAGCGGTTCAAGATAGACAGGCTGAGCTTGATAAACGAGATGCAGAGGAACAAGCTAAACTTAAGGCAAAAGCTGATGCTGCTGCTGAACGAGCACGTGCTAAGGCGGAAGCTGATCGACAATTGGCTGAACAAAAAGCCAAGGCCGATGCTCAAAAAGCGGAAGCAGTACGTATTGCAGCAGAGCAAAAGGCAAAAGATGATGCGGCTAAGGCAGAAGCGGCTCGTATGGAAGCGGAACAAAAAGCTAAGGCTGATGCTCAAAAAGCAGAGGCAGCACGAATCGCAGCCGAACAAAAGGCTAAGGCTGATGCAGCAAGAGCAGAGGCAGCCCGTATTGCAGCAGAAGAAAAGGCTAAAGAAGAGGCCCGCATAGCAGCCGCTAAAGTTGAACAACAACGCATAGCAGCCGAACAAGCAGCTCGTGAAAAGGCTCAGAAAGAACAGGCCGCTCGAGAAGCAGCAGAGCAAAAAGCTCGCGAGTATGCAGCTAAATTAGAAGCACAACGTTTAGAAGCGCAGCGTAAGGCGGAAGAAGAACGCATTTTGGCTGAACAACGAGCTGAGGCTGCACGCATTGAAGCAGAACGCAAAGCGGCAGAACAAGCGGCTAAAAATGAAGCTGAACGCCAAGAAGCGGCTAGAAAAGCAGAAGCGGCGCGTCAAGAGGCGGCTCGTCAGGCCGAGGAAAAACGCAAGGCTGCAGAAGCCAAAGCAGAGGCTAATCGAATTGCAGCCGAAGCAAAACGCGCTGAAGAGGCTAGAAAAGCCGAAGAAGCTCGTCAGGAAGCATTGCGTAAGGCCGAAATGGCCCGTCAAGAAGCTGCCCGTAAAGCTGAGGAAGAGCGCTTAGCAGCGATTGCGAGAGCTCAAGAAGAAGCGCGTAAGGCTGAGGAAGCACGTCAACGAGAAGAGGCTCGTAGAGTGGAAGCCGCTCGTCAAGCTGAGGAGGCTCGCTTGGCAGCAATTGCGAAAGCCGAAGAAGAAGCACGCAAGGCGGAAGAACGACGCATTGCAGAGGAAGCGAAACGGGCTGAAGAAGCGCGTAAAGCCGAAGAAGCACGCCGTTCTGAAGAGGCCCGTAAGGCTGAAGCTGCAAGAATTGCAGAAGCAGAACGTCTTGCTGAGGCAGCTCGACAAGCCGAAGAAGCTCGCATCCGCGAAGAAAACCGCGCTGCAGAAGCGGCACGTAAAGCAGAGCGTGAACGTATTGCGAAGGAACAAGCAGAAGCGGCTAGAAAAGCTGAAGAAGCTCGTCAATTGGCAGAAAAACGATACCGTGAATACGAAATTGCACAAGAACAAGCCAAAGAAGCGCGCCGTCGTGCTGATATTCAACGGGAAGCTCAGAAAAAGGCAGCTCAACGGGCTGAAGAAATCCGCTTAGCTGCACAACGACAAATCATCGCTAAGCGAAACGCAGAAATTGCACGTCAAAAATTGGCAGAAGAACGTGAAGCAGCGCGTATTGCAGCACAAGGTGGTAAACGTCGTAGCTTTGCTGAATTGAATGATGTGAATACAAATGTGGATCAAGATGAAGATACAACACAAAATGCTGTATCCATTGATCAATTGACGAGAAAACAACAGTAAAGTAATCGGTTGATTCGCAGACTTTATCGGATGTCCATTAGGGCATCCGATTTGTGTTTCTTCATGGGAATTACATTGACTTTCACAGGTAATTTCAGTACAATGAATAGAGATAAGTGCAATATACAGTACGAGATACTGTAGCATTACAAAATCCCTTTTAAATTGGTCCAGAGAGGCTAAAAAAGGACATATAGTTGAAGCGCCCTCAAGGGCTTCTTTGTGCAAACTATTCGACCTTTTGCCCTGGGGCAAGAGGTCTTTTTTGTTATACGGTTAGGAGGCAATCATGGGACAAGTGAGCTTGCATGGCAAACATTTGTTAGGGTTACAACATGCTACACCTGAAGAGATTAAATTGATTCTAGATGTAGCGAAAAAGATGAAGAAGGTTGTTTTGTCTGATGACAAAAAAATCCCTTACTTGAAAGGTAAGGCGATTATCAATCTATTCATGGAACCTAGTACACGTACGCGTAGTTCCTTTGAACTAGCAGGTAAATATTTAGGGGCAGATGTAATCAATATTACACCAAGTGGTTCCTCTATGGGTAAGGGTGAAAGCTTCCGCGATACATTATTAACATTGTCCTATATGGGGACGGATGCTATCGTAATGCGCAGCAGCGCAGAAGGGGCTCCTCTTTATGCGACAAAAGCCGTTGATCCTATCATCATCAATGCTGGCGATGGTGCCCATGAACATCCAACACAAGCATTGCTCGATATGTTCTCTATCATTGAACGCAAAGGTTCACTAGAAGGTAAAAAAGTTGTTATCGTAGGCGATATCATGCATAGCCGTGTAGCTCGCTCCGATGTTTACGGTCTTACTAAAATGGGGGCCGACGTTCACTTAGCAGGTCCTCGCACCATGCTCTATCCTGAGCTTGAAAAAATGGGCGTTACCATTCATCACGATGTGCGTGAAGCTGTAAAAGATGCAGACGTTGTCAATGTACTTCGCATTCAATTAGAACGCATTCACTCTGCTCTATATCCAACAAATCGCGAATATGCGCGTATCTTTGGTATCAATAAAGATGTATTAAGCCTAGCAAAAGATGATGTTATGGTTATGCATCCAGGCCCAATGAACCGTGGCCTTGAAATTTCCCCAGATGTAGCCTACTGGGATCAATCCGTAATTCAAGAACAAGTACGCAATGGTGTATCCGTTCGTATGGCTGTATTGTACTTAACAATTCATGGAGGTGACGGTAGTGAGCTTGCTTATTAAAAATGGTACGGTAGTCAATCCGGCAAAACAACAACATGAAGTAGCAGACGTTCTCGTGAAAGATGGTAAAATTGCAGCCATCGGTCAAAATTTAAGTGCAGATGGTGCTGAAGTATATGATGCAACAGGTCTTATCGTAGCACCGGGCCTTATCGATATTCATACACATTTGCGCGAACCAGGCCAAGAAGCAAAAGAAGATTTTCATTCTGGTACACAAGCGGCAGCTGCTGGTGGTTTTACACGCGTCGTGACTATGGCGAATACAACACCAGTCGTAGATAATGCGGCTCTTGTAAGAGGTTTGAAAAAACAAGCTGAACTTACAGGCGTAGTAAAAGTAGAATTTATCGGTGCTGTATCCAAGAATCTAGAAGGTAAAGAACTTGCTGAATTAGGCGATATGGCTGAAGCTGGCGTTGTAGCGTATTCTGATGATGGTCACTATGTAGAAAGCGCTGCTTTCATGCGCCGTGCATTGGAATATTCTTCCATGTTTAATAAAATGGTTATCGACCATGCAGAAGATATTAGCTTGACTAAAAATGGTCATATGCATGAAGGTTTCGTATCCTATGAAATGGGCGTTATCGGCCGCCCAGCTGTAGCTGAAGATTTGGCTGTAGCTCGTGATATCTTATTAGCGGAAATGACTGGTGGTCATATTCATATCGCTCATGTAAGTAGTAAAAATACGGTTGATATGGTACGTCGTGCAAAGGCGAAAGGACTTAATGTAACATGTGAAGTAACAAGCCAACATTTATCCTTTACTGATGAGTACTTGCGCGACTATAATCCGGCTTTCAAAATGGCACCGCCAATTCGTTCCGAAGATCATCGTCAAGCATTGCTAGAAGGTTTGAAAGATGGCACTATCGATGCTATCATCACAGACCATGCACCACATGCATTCGAAGAAAAAGACCACGAATTCTGCTGTGCTCCAAACGGATTTAGCGGTCTTGAAACATCCTTGGCTGGTGTTATTACAAATGCTTACGGTCCAGATAAACTTAGCATCGACCAAGTGGTGTACTACATGAGTACGCGCCCAGCTGAGTTGATGCATCTAGATGCAGGTGTTCTAGAGGTTGGTAAACCAGCAGATATTACAGTATTCTCTACTACGGAACAATGGACTGTAGATCGAAATAAATTCTATACAAAAGGTAAAGTCAGCCCATTTGATGGCATGACTGTTACTGGTAAAGCAAAACTTACCGTTGTAGACGGTAATATCGTTATGAAGGAGGGCGTGGTCCTATAATGAAAGGCAAATTAGTTCTGGAAGACGGTTCCGTATTTGAAGGTTCCCTATTGGGCGGCGCTCCAACAGTGGGCGAAGTCGTGTTCAACACGGGCATGACTGGGTATCAAGAAATTTTGACTGACCCATCCTATGCGGATCAAATCATTACATTAACATATCCATTGGTTGGTAACTATGGCACATTAAATGCTATTACACAAGGTCCAAAACCTTACTGTAAAGGCTTTATCGTAGGTGAACTATGTGATTTCCCATCCAATTGGCAAAATGAAGGTCTGTTCAGCGAATATTTACGTCTACATGGCATTCCTTGCCTCTATGATGTAGATACGCGTGCTATTACGCGTACTATTCGTAACCATGGTGTTATGAAAGGCGTACTTGTGCGTGCTGATTATCCGATGGAAGATATTCAAAAATTATTTAAACAAGAATTGCCTACAGACCAAGTTATGCGCGTCACTACAAAATGGCAAGGCATGCGTGGCGATAAAAATGCAGAATTCCATGTGGCTGTAATGGATTATGGTGTAAAAGAAAATATTCTTCGCTCCTTAGAGGTTGCTGGTTGCCGTTTAACTGTATTCCCAGCAGACTCTAAAGCAGAAGATGTACTCGCTGTTAATCCTGATGGCATTTTCTTGTCCAATGGCCCTGGAGATCCTCAAGATCTAGGTTATGCAGTAGAAGAAGTGAAGAAAATGTTTGGTAAGAAACCAATCTTTGGTATCTGCATGGGGCACCAAGTATTGGCACAAGCATACGGTGGCACTACATTTAAACTAAAATTTGGTCACCGTGGTTCTAACCACCCTGTACAAGATCTTCGTACCGGCCGTGTATATATTACATCTCAAAATCATGGCTTTGCCGTAGATGATTCTTCTTTGCCTGATTATATTGAAATCACACATCGCAGTGTGAATGATGGTACTGTAGAAGGTATGCGCCACAAAGAATTACCAATCTTCTCCGTACAATACCATCCAGAAGCGTCCCCTGGACCTACTGATAACCTATATTTGTTTGATGAATTTGAAGATATGATGAGAAAGGGAAAATAATATGACCACAGAAGCAAAAAAAGTACTCGTAATTGGTTCTGGTCCAATTATTATCGGCCAAGCAGCAGAATTCGACTATGCTGGTACACAAGCGTGCCGTTCCCTTCGTGAAGAAGGCTACAAGGTAGTATTGGTTAACTCTAACCCCGCAACAATCATGACAGATACAGATATTGCAGACCGTGTATATGTAGAACCTATTAGCCTTGAATTCGTAACAGAAGTTATTAAAAAAGAACGCCCTTGGGGCTTATTGGCTACATTGGGTGGCCAAGTAGGTCTAAATATGGCCGTTCAATTATCTGAAGCAGGTGTACTCGAAGAGTATGGTGTTAAACTACTTGGTACAACGCTAGAAGCTATTAAACATGCAGAAGACCGCGAACTTTTCAAGGAAGCGATGAAGGAAATCAATCAACCAGTTCCTGAATCCGACATCTTCAATGACCTTGAAGAGGCTGTAGCCTTTGCAAATCGCATCGGTTATCCTATCATCATCCGCCCTGCATACACATTGGGTGGTACTGGTGGCGGTATCGCTCATAATGAAGATGAAATGTATGAAATCACACGCCGTGGTTTGAAACTTTCACCAATTCACCAAATCTTGGCGGAACGTTCCGTTGCAGGTTGGAAAGAAATCGAATACGAAGTAATGCGCGATAGTGCAGATAACTGTATCATCGTATGTAACATGGAAAATATCGACCCTGTAGGCGTACATACGGGTGACTCCATCGTTGTGGCACCAAGCCAAACATTGAACGATATTCAATACCAAATGCTTCGTACTGCATCTGTAGATATTATTCGCTATTTGAAAATTGAAGGTGGTTGTAACGTACAATACGCATTGAATCCAGATAGTAACGAATATATCGTTATCGAAGTAAACCCTCGTGTATCTCGTTCCTCTGCGTTGGCGTCTAAAGCAACTGGTTATCCAATCGCGAAGGTAGCTGCAAAAATTGCAGTAGGTATGACATTGGATCAAATTACAAATGCTGTAACAGGCGAAACAAAAGCATGCTTCGAACCAACACTTGACTATGTAGTAACTAAGTTCCCTCGTTGGCCATTTGAAAAATTCAATTTGGCAGACCGTACCTTGGGCACTCAAATGAAGGCGACTGGCGAAGTTATGGCTATCGACCGTACCTTGGAAGGTTCTTTATTGAAAGCTATCCGCTCCTTGGAAATCGGTTTAGACCACATTGAGCTTAAGAAAATCGCTCATGAGTCCATGGAACAATTGATTGAACGTTTACATTTAGTAGATGATGAACGTATCTACGTTGTGGCTGAAGCACTTCGTAAGGGAATTAGCGTAGAAAAAATCCACTACATTACTAAAATCGATACATTCTTCATTGAAAAAATCAAAAATATCGTCAATGTAGAAAAAGCGTTAACTGAACATGGTTTGACTCAAGATGTGTTGCGTTTAGCTAAACGCTATTCCTTCCCTGATACTGTTATCGCACGCTATGCGAATACAACTGCAGAAGAAGTAAAAGCGAAACGCAAAGAATGGAATATTCTTCCAACTTATAAATATGTAGATACATGTGCTGCAGAATTCGAATCCAAAACACCGTACTACTACAGTGCATACGCACAAGAAGACGAAGTTAAACCATTGGGTGAAAAATCCGTTGTCGTACTTGGTTCTGGTCCTATCCGTATCGGTCAAGGCGTTGAATTCGATTACTGCTCCGTACATTCCTCTTGGGCTCTTCGCAAAGCGGGTTACCAATCTATTATGATCAACAATAACCCGGAAACAGTATCTACAGACTTTGATATTTCCGATTCCCTATACTTCGAACCATTAACAGTGGACGATGTTATGGAAATCATCGATAAAGAACAACCAGCTGGCGTTATCGCTCAATTCGGTGGTCAAACGGCTATCAACTTGGCTGGTCCATTGGCTAAGCGTGGCGTAAAAATCCTCGGTACATCTGTAGATAGTATCGATATGGCAGAAGACCGTGAACGTTTTGACGAATTGCTTGCTAAACTTGGTATTCCTCGTCCAGTAGGTGCTCTTGTTACATCTGATGAAGAAGCACAAGAAGCAGCTAAGAACTTAAAATATCCATTGATCGTTCGTCCTTCTTATGTATTGGGCGGTCGTGCTATGGAAATCGTATACAACGATAAAGAACTTGACCTATACATGAAGGAAGCCGTAGTAGCATCCAAAGAGCATCCAGTTCTTATCGACCGTTACATGGTTGGTATGGAAGTAGAGGTTGACGCTATTTCTGACGGTACCGACGTATGTATCCCTGGTATTATGGAACAAATCGAACGCGCCGGTGTTCACTCTGGTGACTCCATGGCAGTTTATCCAGCACAACATTTGAGCCAAGAAATTATCGATCAAATCGTAGATTATACACGTCGTATCGCAATTGGCCTTAATGTTAAGGGCGTTCTTAATATTCAATACATCGTGGCTGATGGCGAACTTAATGTAATTGAAGTTAACCCTCGTTCTAGCCGTACTGTACCATTCATCTCTAAGGTTACCGGTATCAATATGGTAGAATGTGCAACTCGAATTGCTCTTGGTGAAAGCTTAAAAGATTTAGGCTTACCTTTAGGTCTTGTACCTAATAAACCATACGTGGCTGTAAAAGCACCGGTATTCTCCTTCTCTAAAATGGGCCTTGTAGAAATCGCTCTTGGACCTGAAATGAAATCTACTGGTGAAGTAATGGGTATTGGTCGTACTTACTCTGAAGCATTGTTTAAAGCTATCAATGGCGCCAACATGCGTATCCCAGAAGATGGTACAATTCTTATGACCGTAGCAGACCGCGACAAAGCAGAGGCTTGTGAACTTGCAAAAGGTTTCATCGACCTTGGTTATCACATCGAAGCAACTGGTGGTACAGGTAAATACTTTATTGAACATGGCGTAAACTGTAAGGTTGTTAATAAGATTCATGAAGGCGAAGACAACTGTGCTGACCACATTCGTCAAGACAAAGTCGATCTCGTACTTAACACATTGACAGCAGGTAAACGTCCTGAACGTGAAGGTTTCCAATTGCGCCGTCTTGCTGTAGAAATGGGTACACCATGCTTAACAAGTCTTGATACAGCTCGTGAAGTATTGCGCGTTGTAGCGAACCGTAAAGATGATGCTAACTACAATGTAGAAGCATTGCAAGATTTTGAATTGGAGTAATACCATGAGTGGCTATGTAGAACAGGGCGAAGTCGTTCGCAATGAGCAAATAGGCTCTGATGTGTGGATTATGGATATTCACGCACCAAAACAAGCAGCAGAAGCAAAGGTAGGGCAGTTTTGTAATGTTCGCGTAGCGGACTCTACGGCGCCATTATTGCGTCGCCCTATTAGCTATGCTGGATTTGATGCCCGAAAGGGTATTATTACCCTTTTGTACCGCGTCGTAGGTAAGGGGACGGATATTATGACTCGCCTCGTGCCTGGTGATACATTAGATTGTTTAGGCCCATTGGGCGAACCTTTTGTAACATCTGAGAATATGCTTCTCGTTGGCGGTGGCGTTGGTATTGCACCGATGCTATGTATCGCCTCTCATTTACAAAAGGGTGAATCTGCGCAAGTTATCTTGGGCTTTAGAAATGAAAGTGAAACCTTCTGGGCAGATTTGTTTAAGGATACACCTGTACAGGTTCATATCACCACAGATGATGGCAGTGTAGGGACAAAGGGCTTCCCAACAGCTATTATGCCTGAATTAATCAATTCTAATACATTCACTTCCGTTATGACCTGTGGTCCAATGCCGATGATGAAAGGTGTGGCACAAGTGTCTAAAGAACTCAATGTACCTTGCCAAGTGTCCCTAGAGGAACGCATGGGCTGTGGTACAGGTGGTTGCTTGGGTTGTGCTTGTGATGGTCAAGGCGGTAAGCGCTATAAAGTATGTAAAGATGGTCCTGTATTCCCAGCTGAGGAGGTGTTCTTTTAATGAGTGAACGCGATTTAAATAACACCGTTACACCGAATCCAAAACTTGCCATCGATTATTGCGGTATTAAGATGAAAAATCCTATTATCGCTGCATCTGGTACCTTTGGAAATGGTCCTGAATACGCTGGGTATCTAGATCTTAGCAATGAGGTGGGGGCCATCTCTGTGAAAGGATTAACCCCAAAGGGGCGTCATGGTAATCCGGGTCCGCGTATTGCAGAAACTCCATCTGGTGTTTTAAACTGTATTGGTCTTGAAAATCCTGGGGCAGAACATTTTGTCACAGATATTTTGCCAGGCCTAAAAAAATATGACGTTCCATTACTAGCGAATATGTCTGCTGGCACGGTAGAGGAGTTTGCATGGATGGCTGAAACCTTATCCGTAGACGGTATCGCAGGCCTTGAGGTCAATGTTTCTTGTCCAAATGTAGCCTGTGAAGGGATGGCATTTGGCGTTGACCCAAAGGTGGTAGAACAGGTAACTAAGGCTGTTCGTAAGGTAACAGATAAGCCAGTTATTGTAAAACTTTCACCAAATGTAACAGACATCGTAGAAATTGCAAAGGCTGTAGAAGCCGGCGGTGGTAATGGGGTCAGCCTCATAAATACATTGTTAGGCATGGCTATCGATATTCATCGTCGTAAACCATTGTTAGGCAACATTTATGGAGGACTATCTGGTCCAGCTGTGAAACCTGTGGCACTCCGTATGGTTCACCAAGTCTATAAAGGCGTTAACATTCCTATCATAGGCCTTGGTGGTATCATGAGTGGTACAGATGCCATCGAATTTATGATGGCCGGTGCGCAAGCCGTACAAGTTGGTACGGCTACGATGGTAGATCCTACATCGATTTCTCGCATTGCTCGTGAAATGAGCGATTATGTTGAACAATATAATTTAAATAGTATTACAGATATTGTTGGTGCTGTACATCAATAACTGTGTAATAACAACAGAAAAGCAGGAATTGGCAATGCCAGTTCCTGCTTTTTCGTGTATATGCGATTGTTTCGTATCAATATTGGTAAATGTATTATACATAGGCCTTATAGAAGTCTATAAATTGTTGTGCCACTGGTGAAAGAGCATGGCCTTTTAAGGTGATGAATGCTTTCTTATAGTCACCGGAAAATTCAGGCAATTTAATGCGTGACATTTTACGATGGTTAACCATTTCCTTGGTATCCATTGGAACCAATGCCACCGTACGGCCGGATGATGCCCATTCGATAGCAGACGTCTTAGTTGTTGTAATCGCACTCACATTTAGATGCTCCATATCTGTTAAGGAGGATTGCATAATCATTCTCACAGAACCGCCAGATAAGGAAAGAGGACATAGTTTAATATCATCCCAGGTGATGGTATCGTGTTCGCGATCAGTCCAGAACACATCACGTCTAAATAATGCATATAGGTGTTCCTCTTGAGTTAAGAGAATATCAAATTTGTCAGTATCTACCATTTGGATATTAGCAATTCCAATTTCTGCACTACCACTGATGAGCTGTTTTACTACATTGGTCATGAGGCCTTCGTAAATCTCGAAGTGTACAGATGGGTATTTCATGGAGAATGCCGGCAAATATTGTTGTACGATGGGGGTGGAACGGGATGCGGAGGTAGCGATACGTAGTGTACCTTCGATACGTGAATTTAGTTGTTGTACCGCATTATACGTAGATTCCTCAATGGAACATAATTGCTGAGCTTTTTCATAAAAGATCTTACCTGCATCGGTAAGTTGTAAATTGGAACCCCGTTGGCCTCGTTTTATATTGATGAGCTGAGCGCCAAATTCTGCCTCTAAATATTTTAACTGCTTACTCAAAGCTGGTTGTGTAATATGGAGAATTTCTGCAGCTTGTGTCATGTTTCCTGTTTGAACAAGGGTTATAAAATTGTGATAATACGATGTGTCCATAAAATCCCCCTTTAATACACAAATTATGATAATTAAAATTTATAACTAATGAAGGAATAGTTATTTTACCTTTTAAGAAATGTCATATATACTATACACATCAAGAGAATTAAAGCACATAAAAAGTTGTTTTAATAATCTCATCAATATTTTTGATATAGTTACAGTAACTAAGAAAGTGGGTACTACAATGGGCGTAGTAAAAAGAACATTAAGTAAAGCAATTCGTAATTGGGAAGCACGTAGATTAATGACAGCACATGATGCTAAAGTTAGTCGTAAAAAACAATTAGAACGCGTATGGCCATATCCATTGACAACTGAAAAACGTCATGAAATGAATCAAGGTCTTATTGGTTTAGTTCATAATGACAAATAATTAGGTACCATACGAATTGATAGGATACTTAATCTAGTGGCAGTACCACTTCGATAGCATCTAATACATTACAAGTAGCAGCTCCATGACTCATGTCTTGGAGCTCTTTTTGTATGCGTTCTATATCGGTAGGTGGCACTAAGATAGTAAGATCTACCTTCTCTCCAAAGGTAGCCTCATAATGTAGTTGTGCATCCTGTAGATAGCGTTCTATTGTGCCATATAGTGTATAGTCAATGATCGCTTGTAATTGTGTTCTTGTGGTATGCAATTCCTTTGGCGCAAGACGCAATGTTTCAGCGACGGAGTGGGAGTATGCTCGGATTAATCCACCAGCCCCTAGTTTTATACCGCCAAAGTATCGCGTTACCACGACGGCTACATTTGTAATACCTGTCTTTTTCAAAACTTCTAACATAGGCTTACCCGCTGTGCCCGATGGTTCACCATTATCAGACGAGCGTTGTTGTTCTTGCTTTGGTCCTAATGCGAAGGCCGTACAATTATGTCGAGCATCCCAAAACTCTTTATTGATACGGGCGATAAAAGATTGCGCATCCTCTTCGGTACTACATGGATATACGGTAGTGATGAATCTAGATTTCTCCACTACATATTCATGGCGGAATTCTTTGGCAATGGATATGAATTCCACGGTAGGGCTAGTTGTATCTGGCATTTCCTCACCTCCGTTCTTATTTCTACCACTATAGTATTTATTCATCATCATCACTTTATTATAAGCTATTTATAAAGGTAATGTATAGATTATGAGCGATAATGTTTAATAATATATATTTATTTATACAATATATAGCGCTACAATCACAATTATTAATTCCCTTACAGAAAAGGAATAACCCTCTAGTTTTAGTAGGATATTGACGAATTGAGAATCTATGTTATTATAAATAGTAGATATATGAGTATTGGTTCATGTGATACATGTTACAAATATACTGTGTTTATCATATTTTATGAATCTATGATTTGAATTGTTTCGAAGGAAGTTATATATGAGTGCTAAAAAACAAGAGTTTGACATTACAGGTATGCACTGTGCAGCTTGTGTAAAACGCGTTGAAAACGTCGTATCTAAGGTTGATGGCGTAGCTTCTGTAAAGGTTAACCTACTAACCCGTAAGGGGAGTGTAGAGTTTAAGGATGGCGCTACCGTTGAACCACAACAAATTATCGATGCCATAACGAATATCGGTTTTGGTGCAACTGAAGCGGATGAAACGAAACAAGAAATAGAAAAGGTTAATTTAAAACCACATATTACACGCCTCATTATTGCGGCTTGTATGGCTGTACCGATGATGATCAATATGACCTTGCATCGCTTTGGTATTCAAGCGTTGCCGGTTTGGGTTGAATTTGTATTAGCCACCATTGCTCAATTTGGTCCAGGCCTCATGTTCTATAAGAGTGCATGGAGTGCCGTAAAGAATGGAGCTCTTACGATGGATGTCCTCGTTGTTATGGGTACGAGTGTGGCATATCTGTTCAGTATTTATAATTGGCAGTTCCATCCAGAACTTGGTCCTCATGGTATTTACTTTGAAACCTCTGCATGGCTTATTACATTTATCCTTCTAGGTAAATTGTTAGAAGAGGTAGCCAAGGGACGTACATCTGAAGCGCTTCAAAAATTAATTGCTTTGCAACCTGCAACGGCTCATGTGTTGCGAGATGGTGAATTTGTAGATATTCCTACCTCTAAGGTGGTAGCTGGCGATGTTTTACAAGTGCGTGCCGGTGAAAAGATTCCTGTAGACGGTACTATTACAGAAGGTTACTCTACCGTTGATGAAGCTATGCTTACAGGTGAAAGCTTACCTGTAGAAAAACAAGTAGGTTCTGAGGTTATTGGGGCGACTATCAATTTGAGTGGTGCTTTCACAATGGAAGCAAAACGCATTGGTAGCGACACGATGCTATCTCAAATCATCAAGGTTGTTGAAGAAGCGCAAACATCTAAAGCAAGCATTCAACGTATTGCAGATATCGTGGCTCAATACTTTGTACCAACTGTTATTGGCCTTGCTGTACTAACTGGTCTCGTGTGGTACTTTATTGTAGGCGATTCTATCAATGTAGCCCTTATTAATGCGACTGCTGTTCTAGTTATCGCTTGTCCTTGTGCGCTTGGCCTCGCAACACCGACATCCATCATGGTAGGTTCTGGCCTTGGTGCAGAACATGGTGTTCTCATCAAGAGTGCGGAATATCTTGAAAAAGCCGGTAAACTCGATGCTATCGTTATGGATAAAACAGGCACCCTTACACAAGGTGTACTCGATGTAACAGCTTTCAAAAATTATAGCGGTGATGAAAGTGCGAACATGTCCATCATGATGGCCCTCGAAAGTGGTACATCGCATCCGATTGCTAAGGCTATGGTTTATTATGGTGAAGATCATGGCTACAAGGGTAAGGCTGTTGAACTTGAAAGCTTTGGTGATGTACCGGGTAAAGGTTTGCAAGGTGCTTACCAAGGTGTATCCGTACAACTTGGTCATAGCCGTTGGATGAGTGAACTCGGTTATGATTTGTCTAAGGTGCAAGATGACATTCAACATTTTGAAGAACAAGGTGCATCTGTATCCGTTCTTGCTGTAGATGGTGTTATTAGTGCATTATGGGCTGTAGAAGATGAATTGCGTCCAGAAACAATTGATGTTGTTAAAGAATTACGCGCTCAAGGTATTGATGTGTGGATGCTCACTGGTGATAATCGACGTACTGCTCAATATATTGCTAAACAAGCGGGTATTTCCCATGTTATTGCAGAGGTATTACCTCAAGATAAAGCAAGTAAGGTAAAAGAATTGCAAGATAAAGGCCTTGTAGTTGGTATGGTTGGCGACGGCATCAATGATGCTCCTGCCCTCGTAACGGCAGATATCGGCTTTGCTATCGGCAGTGGTACAGATATCGCCGTAGAAGCAGCAGATATCGTTCTTGTGCGCAATGATTTGCATACATTGGTACAAGCCGTACGCCTCAGCCGTAAGACGATGACCAATATTAAACAAAATCTATTCTGGGCATTGATCTTTAACTGTATCGGTATTCCTTTAGCTGCGGTAGGTGCCTTGAATCCTATGATTGCAGGTACTGCGATGGCATTTAGTTCGGTTACAGTAGTAAGTAATTCACTTCGCTTAAAACGAGCTAAGATTTAAACAAAAAATTTTATAATATTGATAAAGCACCTATGCAGTTGCATAGGTGCTTTGTTTTATTTGGATGTTACATTTAATTCCTATAAAGCTAGTATTTTTAAATTGTGTACGATTTGTTATACTGAGTATAGTTATTGATAATTGGAAGAAAGGAGCTTGATTATGAAATTAAAAACTCGTGATATTGTATATATAGGTTTCATTGCTGCCTTATGTGCAGTGGCAACAACGATTCGTATCGAAATCCCAGGAGGGGCCATGGTTCATCTAGGATCTGCAGCACTCTTTACAACCTCTATTCTTTTCGGTGGTCTCTATGGTGGTTTAGGTGCAGCCATTGGTTCCGCTTTATTTGATCTCTTTGGTGGTCATACGCAGTACATTGTATTCTCTTTCTTTATTAAAGGGATTGCAGGTCTCATTGTAGGGTATATGACTGCCGGCTATTTGCCGCCGTCCATTACAAAACCAACAGCTTCCTTTGTACGTATTCTAGTGGCACTCATTATTGGTACTATTTGGACAGCCTTTGGGTATTTCTTAGCATGGTGGTTCGTTCTTGAAAGTGCAGCTGTAGCAGCTAGTAAAATCCAATACTCCTTGATTACAAGTGCAGCTGGTATCGTAGTGGCGATTGTATTGACACCTAAATTGCAATCAGTAGTACGTAGACTGTTCACGAAAAATTAAAAATAAGCGCTCATTAGCATGATTGTAGTAGCTAATGAGCGCTCTTTTTGTGTTTACAATTTATATCAAATAGTATTGTGCTAGAAATTACAAAGGTCGTTTAAATTTTCTGCCATTGTAGGATGTGTAAAGATTTGATTCTTAAAATATGTATATGGAATGTTATTATCCATAGCCATTTTGATTAAGTTGATCAATTCTTCGGCACTTTGCGCGTAGAGTGTGGCACCGAGAATTAAATTGTTTTTTGCATCTACAACGATTTTGAAAGCCCCTTTAAGATTGTCATTTACATGAGCTCTTGGCATCGTCGCAACTAGCAATTCTTTTGTTTTAACAGTATAACCTTTGTTGCTTGCCTCTTGTTCTGTAAGACCTACACGTGCGAGTGGAGGTGTTAAGAATGTTGTATAAGGGATATTTTTTCGATCTTTTAATGTATAGTTACCATTACCTGTAAGTGCACCAAACACGATGCGGAAGTCATCGAGAGAAATATACGTGAATTGAGGACCACCGTTAACATCGCCTACTGCATACACACCTGGGACGGAGCTTTCACAAGTATCATTTACTATGATAGAGCCACGTTCATTAGTCGTGATATCCGTGTTTTCTAAACCGATATTAGTAGTATTCGGTCTGCGACCTGTAGCATATAAAACAGCATCAAATGTATAGTTTTGATTATTGGCAGTGATAACAGGCTTGTTGCCGTCATTAGACACAGAATTTAATGTTACATTATTTAGAATAGTAATACCTTGCTCCGCTAAGTATTCATTTGCTAATTTTTGAACGATAGGTTCTTCGCGTTTTAAAATGTTAGTGTCAATATTGAATACAGTAACCTTTGTACCTAGCTTAGCGTATAGATTAGCAAATTCAAGGCCAATAGGACCAGCCCCAATGACACCTAGTGTACTAGGTTGAGGTGAAAGCTGTTGAATTTCGGTACTATTATAGAAACCTGTTGTAGTATCGATACCATCAATATTAGGTTTGATGGCTACAGCACCTGTGTTAATGATAATAGTGTCACCAGATAAAACAATGTTATCTTCTCCAGCTGTAATAGCGATTTCTTTGTTGCTAACGAATTCGCCGTGTCCAGTATATACATCGACATGTTCATTTGTATCTAACATACCAAAGTTTTTATTGCGTAAACGAGAGGTAACTACCTCGCGTTGGTTTAATACTTGATCGTATGATAAGCCTTTAGATGCGGCTACAATCATAGTCTTTGTTGGAATACATGCAATATTAATACATGTGCCACCGTACATGAGTGGGTTTTCTTCAATCATTGCCACGGTTTTGCCCATTGAGCCAAATTTAGCGGCTAATGTCTTGCCCGCTTTGCCGAAACCTAGGACGATAAGATCATAATGTTTGGTATTCATACGATACCTCCTATCTTTTATATTGAAAATATTAGATGTATGTATTATAGCATATTATAATACAGATAACAGTAGAATATAAAAATAATTCTCGATTGTTTGAGTGTTAAGTATTTTTCCTTGACATAGTATTAGTTTTATTGTACTATATGTAAAGTAATATGACTTGACAGTGATGGAGGTGGCGAAATGGAAGAACGAGTACTTATCAGTTTACTCCTAGATTTCTATGGACCATTGTTGACGGACAAGCAACGCATGTCCTTACAACTACATCACGAAGATGATATGTCCCTTGGTGAAATTGCTGAGGAATTAGGCGTATCAAGGCAAGCTGTTCATGACAATTTACAGCGTGCACGTCATATTTTAAATGACTATGAATCTAAATTACACTTGGTGGCTCAGTACGAGGCACGTGAACAAGTGATAAATGAATTAAAAGATACGTTGCCGGCGGATGTGCTTTCACAATCGCGGGTACAACAATTATTGACGCAAATGGAGGGATAATATGGCATTCGATAGTTTGTCAGAAAAACTGCAAGACGCCTTTAAATCCTTAAAAGGTAAGGGCAAAATTACAGAAGAAGATGTCAATCTTGCGTTGCGTCAGGTGCGAACTGCTCTTCTAGAAGCGGATGTTAACTTTATGGTAGCGAAGGATTTCGTTAAATCCATTAAAGAAAAGGCCCTTGGTGAAGAGGTGTTCGGATCCTTGAACCCAGCCCAAACGGTTATTAAAATCGTTAATGATGAGTTGACAGCTCTCCTAGGTGGTACGCAAAGCCGTATCATGATTTCTAGTAAGCCTCCAACAATTATTATGCTTGTAGGGTTACAAGGTGCTGGTAAAACGACTACGGCTGGTAAATTGGCTGTATACCTTCGCAAACAAGGTAAACATCCAATGCTTGTTGCAGCCGATGTATATCGTCCAGCAGCGATTAAGCAGTTACAAGTGGTAGGTAAGCAAATCGATATCCCTGTATTTGCTGATGAAACACCAGGTGCTAATCCAGTAGACATTGCGCGCCGTGCGGTA
Organism: Veillonella sp. 27098_8_77; assembly: GCF_041431535.1. Classification (NCBI taxonomy): domain Bacteria; kingdom Bacillati; phylum Bacillota; class Negativicutes; order Veillonellales; family Veillonellaceae; genus Veillonella; species Veillonella sp. 27098_8_77. The sequence goes on from NZ_JAPVXW010000016.1 coordinate 23,276, forward strand.
GAGCAAAGCACACATATGTTGAAAGATGTTGTGATCATTGATACAGCGGGTCGTTTGGCCATAGACGAAGTCCTTATGGACGAGTTGTCTAACATCAAAGCTGCTGTTCGACCTCATGAAATTCTACTCGTTGTAGACTCCATGATTGGTCAAGATGCAGTAACGACAGCACAAACGTTTAATGAAAAATTAGGCGTTGATGGCGTTATCCTTACTAAACTCGATGGCGATGCGCGCGGTGGTGCTGCGTTGTCTATCAAGGCTGTAACCGGTTTGCCAATCAAGTTTACAGGCGTGAGCGAAAAAATGGATGGTTTTGACGTATTCTATCCAGATCGCATGGCTTCTCGTATCCTCGATTTAGGGGACTTCAAAACTCTTATTGAAAGCGTACAAGGCGCTATCGATGAAGAAGAAGCTCGTGAAATGGCGCAAAAGATGGCAAAAAACAATTTCACCTTAGATGATTTCTTGAAACAAATGAATCAGGTGAGAAAGTTAGGACCATTACAAAATATTATCGGTATGTTGCCTGGCATGGGTCAAATTAAGGATCAATTAAAAGACCTTGATTTGAATAGTAAAGAGGTACGTCGCATTGAGGCTATCATCAAATCCATGACGGCTGCAGAACGACAAGATCCAAACATTTTAAATGGTTCTCGTCGTAAGCGTATTGCTTTAGGTTCTGGTACACAAGTACAAGACGTTAATCGCTTATTAAAACAATTCGAAGAAGCGCGGAAGATGATGAAGCGTTTACAAGGATTGCGTGGCGGTAAGGGTGGATTCCCAGGAATGCCAAAATTGCCGTTTATGTAATACATGGACAGGGGCGCTGAACCTGTCCAGCACATCATTATAAGGAGGTGAATCCCACATGTTAAAAATTCGTTTGACTCGTTTAGGTGCTAAAAAAGCTCCTTTCTACCGTATCGTAGTTGCTGACTCTCGTGCTCCACGTGAAGGTCGTCCTGTTGACACAATTGGTCAATATGATGCTACTAAACAACCAGCTATCGTTAATGTAGACGAAGAAAAAGCTTTGGCTTGGTTAGCTAAAGGTGCTCAGCCTACTGACACTGTTCGCTCCTTGTTCAAAAAACAAGGCGTTATGCAAAAATTTGCAGACGCTAAAAAGTAATTAATAGAGAGGCATACTGTGATGATAGAATTAATTTCATTAATTGCGAAATCATTAGTGAAGCAGCCTGATGCCGTTTCTGTTACCTTGGTCCAAAAGGGCAATATTGAGGTTTATGAGCTTCATGTAGCCCCAGAGGATATGGGTAAAGTCATCGGAAAGCAAGGTCGAATTGCAAAAGCGATTCGTTCTGTGGTGAAAGCGGCGGCTATTAAAGAGAACAAAAAGATATCTGTTGATATTGTCTAAAAGGGAGTGTTCCAATGGAAGAAATGACATTACGTGTCCCTGTAGCAGTAAAAGCAAAAGTAACAGAAGATTTGAAAGCGAAAATTGTATCCGATCTTGAAACTCGCCTTGATATGGTGAATAAAGATTTGGAAGCAATTGAGTTTCAAGCTCAACGTATTTTAGCTGATGCAGCTAAAGTTGATGCGTCAAGTCTTACTGCAATTCGTCAACAAATTGACGAAGAGAAAAATAAACGCTTGGCTTTCAAAGAAGAAGTAACAGCTAAATTGAAAGACGCTCAAGAATTGACATTGGGGACTGAAATTCCTCAAGGTACATTAGAGCAAACAGTTACCGTTAAAATCGGGGATAATTTGGATGCCATGATGGGCGCTGAAATCCTATTAGAAGACGGTAAAATCGTTGCGTTTCGTCAATAATGAAGCCTAACGATTTCATCACTATAGGTGTTATCATCGCCCCGCACGGCGTGCGGGGTGATCTTCGTATTATGCCTAGAACCGATTTTCCAGAACGGTTTATGCATATGGATGCCTGTTACATCGATGGTAAAGAATACCACGTTGCATCCGCACGATTTCATAAACAATTCGTATTAGCTTCGTTTAAGGAAATTCCTGATCGCAACGCGGCTGAATTATTCGCTAAAAAAGAGATTCAAGTACGTCGTGAAGATTTGGTGGAATTACCAGAAGGTCGTTACTATATCTTTGATATGATTGGCCTTGAGGTTCATGATACAAAGGGCAATTTGCTTGGTACATTAACCGATGTATTACAACCGGGAGCTAATGATGTATATGTGGTTTCCAAAGAAGGGGAACCAGATCAATTGTTTGCGGCCATTGATGATGTTATCATTGACATCGATATGGACAAACGCATGATGATCGTAGATCCGCCTGAGTGGGTATAATCCATTTAGGCGGTTTTTTATATCTATTTATAGGTGTCTTATGATAGAATTAATTATAAGATAGCTATATATAGATATATGATAATAATAAGTGTATTTGAGGGAGGCCTGTTGTGAAAATAGATATTATATCCTTGTTTCCAGAGTTTTTTGATGCCTTCTTTAGTCATTCCATCATAAAACGAGCCATAGAGGCGGGGCGGCTAGATATGGCTGTGACAAATCCTCGCGATTTTAGTCATAATAAACATGGACAAGTAGATGATACACCGTATGGCGGTGGGGCAGGCATGCTCATGATGGCGCCTCCTATTTTTGAGGCTGTAGAATCTGTGGTCGCTCAATATGATGGTACTGTTAATGGCGCCTATGAAACGGATGAGATGTGTGATGAGATGAGCCTCATAGGTAATCCTGGTGAAAGTATACGTCGTCGCATTGTATTTATGGGACCTACAGGCCAACCTTTCACGCAGGAAAAGGCTAGAGAACTAGCGACCTATGATCAACTGATTCTCGTATGTGGCCATTATGAAGGTGTTGACTATCGTGTAGAGGAGCACCTAGTAGATGAAACCATTTCCATTGGTGATTATGTATTAACCGGTGGTGAATTACCTGCTATGATTGTAGCTGATGCGGTGGCTCGCATGATTCCGGGTGTATTAGGTGCCGCTAGTGGTGCACAAGAGGACTCCTTTTATGAACCTCTTTTAGAATGTCCTCAATATACAAAGCCACCAGAATTTAGAGGGTGGACCGTACCGGATGTTTTACGTAGTGGTCATCATAAAAATATTGCTGCGTGGCGTCAAAAGGAAGCTCTAAGACGAACCCGCTTGTTGCGCCCTGATTTATTAGAACGACCATTAACAAAAGAGGAAGTTAAGCTTTTAAAAGAGATTATTGCAGAAGAGTCATAGATATGAAGTTTAATTGTTATGATGTTGTAGAGATTCAGGGAAAACGATATGTAGTCGGTGAAGTCATTTCTTATCAGGATTTTATCGTTGATAGCACAATACGCTATGATCTTAATGATGAAAATTATAAGAAAGAACTAGGTGTTTCCAAAGGGGCTCAATCTTGGACTGAGTATGGTCTTTTACCAGTTAGTGGCAATGATAAAAAATGGCTCACCATTGTAAATGGAGAAAAAGAGTATTGTACTTTTTCTGAACCGGTTTTACGATCAACGCAGCCTGATGGGTATAGACTTCATGATAAAGGCATAGAACGTGTCATAGCTGTGGAGGGCCAATCAAAGGCTAGAAGTGGCGACAAAGCAGATTATAAAGAATATAGATCGATTAAAAAGGATAAAACCTATGTATTCTTTAGAGAAGACTGGCATGGTGGTTTAACAGATCAGGCTCAAGGTGAACGGATTCTTTTGTCTGATGTACATCGACGTCGAGATCAAGCTGCGCAAGCAGCGAGTAAAAAGATTCGTAATGCAGCTCGCAGAAAAGAATGGACACGATTGGGTCTGAGTTGGGGAATCATTTTATTCTTTTTGGGTTATTTGTTCGTAGGTGATATGTCCTGGCATGAATTGCGTGATGAAGTAGGATTCCCCTATACCATGGAAGAGCGCATTAAAGATTCCTATTATTATGAACCACAAGGTACAAAAGATGGTTTAATGGTGTATACGTCAAAGCAAGATCCTAATGCAACGGCTATAGACCTTATCGATGCCGTGTATGGAAAGGTTCTTACTATTAAACAAGATACGAAGTCCTCTGAGCGGTGGATTGTAATTTATACGACTAAAGATGTATCTGTTATCAGTGTGGTTAATGGCACTACGTATGTTGAAGTGGGGCCATTAAAAAACTTGTCAGATTCAGAGGATACACGCATAGCGACTATTAGAAACGACAGTGAAGTGCTGTTACGATATGCGTATATGGTGGAATTAAAGAATAAGCAGGGACGTAAGACATTATCAAATATAATAAAAGATTGAGATAGTATTGATTTCAGTTACGAAATCAAACGAAGGAATATTGTATGTATGAACCAAGTAAGAATACTGTTTACATAGCCATAGCGTTTACATCCATAGCAGCTCTTGTAGGTGTTTGTTCGTATTGGGATGATATTAGTTATGCTTTGTGTGATGTTGTCAAACCAGAAGCGAATAATGGGGAAGTACGGCTCGTTGATGATGAAGGTAAAAGCTATACCTTGATTAATCATGGTGATGGAAAAGAAACGGCACTTTATGATGATGCTGAGAAGTCTGTTACCTTTCATCGTGATGAGAAGGGTGATATTATATGGGATGCAGGCTTAGCTAGTTTGATTCCGACTTTGGCGGTAGGATACTATGCATTTCATGGTTTTTCAGCTCCAACGGCATATATGGATGCACCTAGTATGACCTATCGTGTTACATCACCTCTTACACCTTTTGATGCAAATACAGGCGCTAGTAAATCTAATAGTGCAAGAGTGGCTAGAACTATTAATGAAATGACTAAAAATCGTTACAATACTAAAACGAGTAATCGTGCACATAGAATTGGTGAAAAGTATGGCTTTGGTAGTGTAGGGGTCCGAACTTCAAGCGGCGCCTCTTAATGAAAGGATGAACAATGAAATCCTATATTGATGAGCTTGATAGAAGTATATTTAATTTCGTGGAATATGAAGGTTATGATGATCGGTATCCTTCATTGTCTATGCAGGCCTTTCCCGCTGACTTTTATGATGAAATTCGTCATGCATCACGTAGATTATTTCAAATATTTTGTAAAGCTGCAAAAGTATTTCAAATGGCACCAGATGACTTTGCACGAAATATGGATATGCCAGACAATTTAATTCCTTACTTACATAAGTCGAATGCATTAGGGTTACCGACGTGGTTATCTCGCTTTGATTTTGTTCTTGATGTAAATGGTAATTTGCGCATGGTAGAACTTAATGCAGATACGCCATGTTTTCTTATTGAAAGCTATTATGCCAATGAAGTTGCAGCTAAGTATGTAGGACGAAAACATCCTAATGCAGAATGCCGAAAAGAATTACATACATTTTTAAAGTGCATGTATGATGCTGTTTTATCTGCTAAGTATGGTAGAAATCAATATGAGTCTATGCGGGCAAATAGAGAGAGCCTACCTAAGGATCCCTTTGTATTCTCTTGTTTTCATGATTATTTTGAAGACTACGGTACAACACAATTCCTTATGAAGGAATTAAAAACAGCCTGTCCTGAGGCAGATACGCGATTCATATCCTTTTATGATATGAAGATTAATGATGAGGGCATTCCTTTAGAAGATGGTAGTCATGCGACTCTATTGTATCGATTACATCCTATGGAACTTTTGATTGATGAACGAACACCTGATGATGAACCCTTGGGAGAGATGTTTTTGGATCTGTATGAGGATAATAAATTTGCTCTTTTTAACCCGCCAGAGTCCATTATTCTACAAAATAAATCCTTTATGTCCTTGGTATATGCATTGTATTTAACAAATCAATTTTTTACGAAACCAGATCGAGATATCATTGAGAAGTATTTGGCACCATCCTATTTTGAAAATGATTTTTCCGCTCTTGATGATGGCCTTTATATTCAAAAGGAGATTTGGGGCCGTGAAGGAAAGCATGTACAAGTTGTTCAAAAGCATGGCCATACATCTGAGCTTTACATGGAAAAGCTAGTTGATAATTACGACGATATTGTTTGTCGAGATAGTAAAAAAGTTATGTATCAAGATTTTATACAGCAGAAACGTTTTACGCATACTGTTGATTGTGGAGTGAAAAATGGATTTTTAACCTTATCCTGTTTTATGCTTGGTGATCAAGCTTCCGCGGTGGGATGCCGTTTTTCTCCAGATGAGATAGCTGGTACAGAAGCATACTTTGTACCATTATTAATAGAGTGAGGGTGCGTATGGAGTTTAATTGTTATGATGTCTTAGAGGTTCATGGCAGCCGCTATGTTATCACTGAGAAAATTAAATATATGGAGATTATTCCAAAAGCAGATAAGGAACAATCCTATAGGGGACAGCCATCTATGACAAAATCACCGGGTGATTACTGGCATGAATATGGGCTTGAGGCTGTTGAGGGAATTGATAAAATATGGTTAACCATTGAATATAATGATAATGAGTGGTGTACCGTATCTCGAACGTCCTATCATACACAGCCAAGAAAGGAATTTGCATTACATCAAATCGGCTTAGAAAAGGTCGTCGATGTGGATGGTGAAAGTGGTGCCTCCGTAGGGGACCGCGCAGGATATCGAGAATATCAGCTGCCTTGTGAAGGTGGGGCTAGTGTATTCTTTGAAGAAGAGTGGTTTGAAGGTAAAAAAATGTTTGCTGAAGGCTCACGAGTGCCCTTGGTGAACATTCGTCTTTGTAATGATGCAGCCGCTCAAGCTATTAAGCAAAAGATGCGTAACAAATCTATGAAAAAGAGGTTTGGATCTATTGCTGTTGGCGTGGGGTATGGTGTACTATTTTTACTATTTCTGTTTTGGTCGGACAATGATTTGTCTTGGCATAGTATACGCGCTATGTTTGGAGTGCCTTATACGGCAAAAGAACATATGCATGATACATCTGCATATTATACAAAAACAGATTCGGATAGCGATTATGTATACACGTCTACACTGGATCCAGTTAGCACCGCATTAGACTTGATTGACTCTGTGAATGGTGATATTAAAAATGAACGAGACAACTTGGAAGAAGGGCATGAAGTGATTGTCTTTTATTCAGGAGACTCGGTGTATATCATTACTAATACGGATGGACAAACTAAGGTTAAGGTATGTGAACAATCAAAATTGACACAAGAGGATTGGAAAGTTATTGATCGTACAGTAATCAGTTCTCATATACTTGATAACTATGCGACTATGGTTCGCCTTCAGGATAATGCTGGACGAGAACGCTTGTATCCTACTACCAATTCTAACAACACATCTAATACAAAATTATATTATTAGGAGGTTTATTATGATTTATATACCAGATGTATTATTGACAATTTTTTATGCTTGCTTTGGTATTATACTGATGTTGACAGCGAATACGGTTATCGACTTCTTCGTGCCTGGTAAATTTAGTGAAGAAATTAAGCGTGGTAATTGTGCTGTTGCATGGCTTTCAGCGGGATCATTTATCGGTATAGGTGAAATTTTGCGTGCTGTTATCATGTCACCAGCTGTAACTACAGCTGATACCTCTCTGTTACATGGTATCGTAGCCAGTGTTGTATACGCTGTTCTTGGTATTATACTATTTGTAACGGGTTATATGTTTATCAATATTTGGCATCGTAAATATAAATTGTCCGAAGAAATCATGCGTGGTAATACGGCGGCAGGTATTCTCGTATTTGGCATCTTCGTAGGCCTTGCTCTAGTTATCAGTGGTGCTGTGCACTAAGGGAGCGTTGTATGTATAAGCCAAGTAAGAAAACCGTATATCTAACAGGTGCCTTTGCCGCTGTTGCTGGCCTTGTTGGTGTGTATTCCTACTGGAATGACATCTCCTATGCCGTATGCGATAAAGTTTATCCAGAGGCAAATGAGGGGGAGGTTCGATTAAAGGACAGTCAAGGAAATCGGTATTCACTTTTAAATCATGGGGATGGTAAAGAAACTGCCTTATATGACGACAATCGGTCTGTTACTTTTCACCGAGATAATGCTGGAAATTTAGTATGGGATGCTGGTTTGGCAGGTTTGCTACCAACTATCGCAGCCGGATATTATATGTTTCATGGGTTTAATCCTCCTACGGCACGTATGGATGGACGAACTATGACCTATCGCGTGGCATCACCATTAAAACCGTATGAGCAACCTACTGAATATATGTCATCGGGATCAACCGTACATAGCTATGGCGGTGGAAGAAGCTTTCGAAGCTATGAAAATAATAGAAGTAAGAAAGCATCATCAATAGGGCAAAAGTCTGGCTTTGGCAGTGCTGGTGCGCGGTCTAGTGCTTCGTAATGGATACGGTGGCACCATGGTTGATGAAAGTTGTTTAAGATTTAGGAGATATAGCATTGGCAAATTTATATATTGGACTCGTTCATTATCCCATTATGAATAAGCATAAAGAGGTAATAACGACGGCCATTACAAATTATGATATTCACGATATTGCACGTGCATCTATTACCTATGATGTATCTAAATATTTTGTGATTCATAATATACCTGCTCAACGAGAATTAGCAGCTACTATTATGGAGCATTGGAAATCTGGATTTGGTAGCACCTATAATCCGGATAGAAAAGATGCTTTCACAGGCGTCGAACTCGTTAATTCTATCGCAGTTGCGGTGCGTACTATTGAGGAATTAGAAGGGGTAAAACCTATCGTAGCGACTACGGATGCTAGGACCTATAATAATACAATTTCCTATGCACGGATGCGTGAACATCTTGAAAATGAGGGCCGCCCTGTGTTAGTATTATTTGGTACCGGTTATGGTATGATAAAAGAAACGATGGAAAGCTTTGACTATATTTTAGAACCTATATATGGCCATGGTGAATACAATCATTTATCTGTGCGCAGTGCCGTTTCAATCATCTTAGATCGATTGCGGGGCGAAGCATGGTGGAATAAATAGGAGGCGTCTATGTCAGGACATTCAAAATGGGCAAATATTAAACATAAAAAAGGTAAAACCGATGCATTGAAGGCTAAGTTAGCTACGAAAATCGGTCGTGAAATTACCGTAGCAGCACGCATGGGTGGTGCAGATCCGACAGGTAATATGCGCTTGAAATTAGCGTTGCAAAAAGCTCGGGAAAACAATATTCCTAAGGATAATATTCAACGTGCTATCGACAAGGGCGTTGGTGCTACGGATATGAACGCATACGAAGAAATCGTATACGAAGGTTATGGCCCTGCCGGTGTGGCCGTTACCGTAGAGGTTATGACGGATAATCGTAACCGTGCGGCTGCCGATGTGCGCCATGCATTCTCTAAACAAGGTGGCAATCTTGGTGAAAGCGGTTGTGTAGGCTGGATGTTTAAATCTAAAGGTGTATTCGTTATCGATAAAGAAGGTCACGATGAAGATGAATTGACATTGTTGGCTCTTGATGCGGGTGCAGAAGATCTTAAAGCGGAAGATGATGTATTTGAAATTTATACAACACCAGAAGATTTTGATGCAGTAGAACAAGCATTGGCTGATGCGGGCATCGAAACTGAAGTGGCGAAGATTACAATGATTCCAGATACAACTATCGAATTATCTGGTGACGACGCTGTAAAAATGCAAAAAATGCTCGATGTTTTGGATGACCTTGATGACGTACAAAATGTATATCACAATGGTATTTTGCCAGACGACGAAGAAGAATAATAGAAACAGGGAGTGCTCTAGTGGCACTCCTCATTTTTTGTGCTTATCGTGTCTAATTATGTAAAAAGGTAGAAAAATATCGTGATTTCATGAATTTCGATGTTCTAATATGCTATAATAAAATAGATTATGAGTGTTACGAGGTAAGCGTTGGCTTATCTCATTTTTAAACTGAGGGGGATGGAGTGCGGATTTTAGGAATCGATCCTGGTACGGCAATTTGCGGCTATGGCATTATTGACGTACAGGGAAGTAAATTAACGCCTGTAGCCTATGGGGCTATTACAACCCCTAAGGAATTAACAGATGCGCAGCGTTTAGAAATTTTATTTAATGACCTAAGCGATATTTTAGAGGAATACAAACCGGACAAGTTTGGCGTAGAGGAACTCTTTTTTAATCGGAATGTAACAACGGCGATTAAGGTAGGTCAAGCTCGCGGAGTCATTTTGTTGGCTGCTGAGCAACAGCGGATACCTATATATGAATACACGCCGTTACAAATTAAACAGGCTGTTACCGGTTATGGTAAAGCTGATAAAAATCAGGTCATTTATATGACCATGAATATTTTGGGGATTCGTGAGAAGATTAAGCCCGATGATACGGCCGATGCATTGGCTGTAGCTATCTGTACGGCGCATAGTTCTCACCAAGATAGATTGATGAGGTTAGTTAAATGATAGGGTATGTACGAGGCATTGTAACACATCTATTCAAGGAGTCTTGTTATGTAGATGTACATGGTGTAGGGTACCGTGTATATGTGCCAACCACGACACGACAACAATTAATAGAAGGTCAAGAGTCTACATTGTTTACCTATCTCAATGTCCGAGAAGACGTGATGCAGTTGTACGGATTTTGGACAGAAGACGAGTATGAGCTTTTTATTTTGCTCATTTCTGTTTCTGGTATTGGTCCAAAGGTTGGTTTAGGCATATTGTCTGGCATGACACCAGAGGCTTTCAAATTGGCTGTCATTAATGGACAGGTACAACAGTTAACCAAATTACCGGGGATAGGGAAAAAATCGGCAGAGCGTCTTGTTTTAGAATTAAAAGATAAGTTGGCTAAAATGACACAGATTAGTGTTGAAACCCCTGCGGCAATTCAGCCTATCGGTGTTTCTCATAGCGGGCCAAGTGGTGAGGCTATTGAAGCGCTTGTGTCATTAGGATATGCTCAAAGGGATGTAGAAACCCTTGTTGAATCCTTAAACGATGGTTCAAAAGATGTATCTGCCTTGATAAAAGCTTGTTTAGTTGAACTTGGGAAAGGACGTTAGCCATGAACGAAGAAGTACGCCTCGTAGGCGGCGGTGATCGGGAAGAGGACATGTGGCAATATAGTCTGCGACCTAAGTATTTTAATGAGTATATTGGCCAACGTGAGGCTAAGGATAACCTGAATATTTATATTCAAGCTACTAAACAGCGTGGTGAAGCCTTAGATCATGTTCTGTTATATGGTCCTCCAGGGCTAGGTAAGACCACATTAGCTGGCATTATTGCTAATGAACTGGGTGTTAATTTTCGTATAACATCAGGTCCTGCTATAGAAAAGGCCGGCGATTTAGCTGCTATTTTGACGAATCTTGATGAACATGATGTATTGTTTATTGACGAGATTCATCGCCTGTCACGCAGTGTAGAAGAGGTATTGTACTCTGCCATGGAGGATTATGCCTTAGATATTATCATTGGTAAGGGACCAAGTGCTCGTTCTGTCCGTATTGATTTGCCGAAATTTACCTTGGTTGGTGCGACGACGCGGGCAGGTGCATTGGCTGCTCCATTGCGTGATCGCTTTGGCATTGTAAGTCGCTTGGAATATTACAAACAAGAAGAGTTAGAATTTATCGTAACTCGTGCAGCGGATATTTTGAATATCGGTATTGAGCAGGCTGGTGCTAGTGAAATAGCTCGTCGCTCGAGAGGCACACCGCGTATTGCGAATCGTTTGTTGAAACGGGTTCGCGATTTTGCACAAGTTGTGGGGGATGGCGTTATTACTGCGGATATTGCAGATGAGGCGCTAAAACGTCTACATGTGGATAAGATGGGACTTGATCGCATTGATAGACGCGTGTTGAAGTGTATTATTGAGAATTATGATGGCGGCCCTGTGGGGATAGAAACAATAGCGGCTGCTGTCAGTGAAGAGAGAGATACCATCGAAGATGTGTATGAACCATATTTGATGCAATTGGGATTTTTAGGTAGAACACCGCGGGGACGTGTGGCTACCAAATTGGCTTATGATCATCTCGGTATTTCGCAAACAGGGAAATAAAATGAAAAAGAAACAATTACCATTAATGATTATGACAACATTATTGTTAGGCATTCATAGCTTTGGAACTGTTGAGGCCGCGCAGGTAGCAGGTAAATCGGGGACAAAACCTATTGTTGCAAAATCCTCAACAGCTGTGTCGGGAAAAGCTCCTGTGAAAGCTGTGCGTGGAACTATTGGTAAATCCACGTTTAAACCGCTTGTTACAAAACCGGCGCCAAAGGTTACTGCATCTACGGCTATAAAACCAAAGGTTACTGCCTCTACGACGGTTAAAACTAAGGTTACTGCCTCCACGACAGTTAAACCTAAGGTTACTGCACCATCAAGCGTAAAACCAAATGCTACGACAGTAGCAAGTACAAAACCAAAGGTTGCGACTACTACTGTAAAACCAAAGGTTACGGCTTCTGTTACAACGTCGCGTGCAACGGCTGCAGTGGTGACGAAGAATCAAGTAGAACAAGCAACAACGCGCGTTCGTGTAGAAAATACACCGGACGTACGTGTTTTATTGGGCAGTCGTCGCCAAGATGCGTCTGTATCGAGTGCAAATGGTGTAGACGTTCTTACTAGCAATAATGGTAAGGTTGGTAGCCATAAGGTTGTATCCGTAGGTGTACGGGGCAATAAGATTGCTGTTAATGGCAAAGCTCTTGATTCTGTTGTTACATTGAAACCATCTAGTGGTGATATTTTTACTTTTGAAGGAAAATCATATAGAGGGGCCCTTACATTACGTGCCAATAATGGGGCCATGATGGTTATCAATGCAGTACCGTTGGAGTCGTACTTATATGGCGTTGTTCCACAAGAGGCTATTCCATCTTGGCCTGCAGCTGCCTTGGAAGCACAAGCAGTGGCAGCCCGTACATATGCACTTCATACGATGGAGCAAAATAAGAATCAACTCTATGATGTGAGTACCTCTACAGACCATCAGGTATATGGCGGTGTAAGTGGTGAAACGCAAAGTACTACGGCAGCTGTAAATCATACAAAGGGTATTGTTATGTTATATAATAATCGCCCTATTAATGCATTGTTCCATTCTGATGGCGGTGGCTACACAGAGGATAGCGTCAATGTGTGGGGCAATGATATTCCGTACTTGAAAGGTGTTAAAGATTTTTCAAATAGCAATTCTAGTGCGTCAAACTGGACAGTATCTACGAGTCGTAGCGCTTTAGAGGGCAAGTTAAATGCTGCTAGTAAGGGCGTGGGTAAGTTGAAGAGTATTCAATTGACACCATTGGGAAATCCTGGTAAGGCTACAGCCGATAGAGGCGTATCTGGGCGTATTAAATCGGCGACCTTTGTAGGTACCGCGGGTAAGGTTACGGTAAGCGGTGATGATTTGAGGGGCATGTTAGGTTTAAAGTCAACATTATTTGATTTTTATGTCAATCAAAATCCAGCAAGTTCAACCGGTAAGTCATATCATACTTTCACAGGCAAGAATGATACAGTGTACATTAAAGGTCATGGGTGGGGCCATGGTCTTGGTATGTCACAATGGGGCGCCGCTGAAATGGCGAAACGAGCTGGTGCGGGGGATACCAATTATTATCAAACAATTTTAAGACATTACTATAGTGGTATTACATTGAAAAAAATGTATTAAGGATAAGAATGAAAGTTACAGATTTTGATTATGATTTACCAGAGGAGCTTATTGCTCAACATCCTGTAGAGCCACGCGACACATCGCGTTTGCTTACATTGGATAAAATAACTGGTGAATATACACATAAAGTGCATTTTTACGATTTACTTGATGAATTACATAAAGGCGATGTGCTCGTATTTAATAATACGAAGGTTATTCCTGCTAGATTGTATGGTCATCGCGAAGGTTCTGGCGGAAAGGTTGAGGTTTTACTACTAACACCGTGTGGAGAAAATCGCTGGGAATGTTTAGTTAAGCCTGGCAAGAAATGTCCGATTGGACAGGTTATTGTGTTTGATGACCGTTTGAAAGCGATTGTTTTGGATAAAACCGACTTTGGCGGTCGTATTGTGGAATTTACGTGCGATGGAGTATTTGACGATATAATTCAAGATATCGGTGAAATGCCATTGCCTCCTTATATTCATGAAAAATTGGAGGATAAGGACCGTTATCAAACGGTGTATGCAAAGGAAAAGGGATCTGCTGCTGCACCAACAGCGGGGCTCCATTTTACACCGGAACTATTAGAAAAAATTAAAGCAAAGGGTGTAGAACTTGAGTTTGTTACGCTTCATGTTGGATTAGGTACATTTAGACCGGTATCTGTAGAAACTATAGAAGATCACGATATGCATAGTGAATTCTACTGCGTATCCGAAGATACTGCTCGTCGTATTAATGAAGCAAAATCGAAGGGTAAGCGTATTATTGCGGTAGGTACTACGTCGATTCGCACCTTAGAATCCGCCTCTACCGATGATGGAGTATTACATGCTACGAGTGGATGGACTAATATCTTTATCTATCCAGGCTATAAATTTAAAATGGTAGATGCACTAGTAACGAATTTCCATTTGCCACAATCTACATTATTGATGCTTATTAGTGCACTAGCTGGTCGTGAACATTGTTTAGCGGCTTATAAAGCAGCTGTAAAAGAACGATATCGATTCTTTAGTTTTGGCGATGCTATGTTTATACGTTAGGAGATTCTATGCCGAGTATTACCTATGAACTACAGAAGACCTGTCCTCATACGGGTGCTCGTGCGGGGTTATTACATACGCCGCATGGCACATATGAAACACCTATGTTTATGCCCGTTGGGACACAGGCAACAGTAAAAACGATGACGCCAGAAGAGTTAAAGGCCATCGGGTCACAAGTGATTTTAAGCAATACTTATCATTTGTTCCTGAGACCAGGTCCTGAACTCGTAGAAGAAGCTGGTGGCCTTCATAAATTTATGAACTGGAATCAAGCAATCCTTACGGATAGCGGTGGTTTCCAAGTATTTAGCTTAGGCGATATGCGTAAGATTACTGAAGAAGGGGTAACATTTAGATCTCATATCGATGGATCTAAACAATTTCTTTCCCCAGAGGTTGCCACAAAAGTACAAGAACAATTGGGTTCTGATATTGCGATGGCCTTTGATGAATGTATTCCTTATCCTGCAGAACATGACTATGCAAAACGCTCTACAGCGCGTACTACGCGTTGGGCACATCGATGCCAAGAGGCTCGTCATGCTCATGATAGACAAGGTATGTTCGGTATTGTACAAGGCGGTATGTATAAGGACTTGCGCAAACAAAGTGCAGCAGAATTAGTGGCAATGGACTTTGAAGGATACAGCATTGGTGGTTTATCCGTAGGGGAACCACATGACTTGATGAATGAAATTCTTGAATATACAACACCGTTGTTGCCAACCAATAAAGCTCGTTATTTGATGGGCGTTGGTACAGCTGACTGTTTAGTAGAAGGGGTGGCTCGCGGTGTTGATATGTTTGACTGCGTATATCCTACACGAGTTGCACGAAATGGGATGGCTATGACTTGGCATGGGCGTCTTAATATTCGAAATGCTCAGTATGCGCATGACTGGGGACCTCTTGAAGAAGGTTGTCAATGTTATACATGTAAAAATTATTCACGTGCATATCTACGTCATTTATATAAAGCGGAAGAAATATTGGCATTGAGACTCGTTACATATCATAACTTATATTTCTTATTAGAGTTTATGCGTCAAATGCGTAAAGCTATTTTAGAGGATCGATTCCCTCAATTTAGAATGCAATTTTGGGATAACTTCAATAAATAATATAAAAAAACTAGTCAAATTCATTTTGAATAGATATACTTATAAAGATAAGATGAATTTTAGTGAGGAGGATTACCCATGGGTGATATTGAACAAATTTTACAAACCAGCTGGCCGATTCTTTTAATGGTCGTTATTTTCTATTTCTTATTGTGGCGTCCACAAAAGAAACAACAAAAAGAACGCGCTAATTTATTAGGTAGCTTGAAAAAAGGCCAAAAAATTGTGACTATTGGTGGTATCTATGGCGAAATCATCGAACTTGATGATGAAAAGGTTAAGGTACAAGTAGCGGAAAAAGTAGAAATGACATTTGCTCGTACTGCTATCGCATCCGTAGTTTCTAAAAAAAATAAGGAAACTAAGTAATGAAAACAAAAGAAGCAGTGCGCCAGGCGTGCAAGTCCCAGCGCGCTGCTTTATCTATTGAAGATTGTGAATCGTGGGCCGCAATGTTGTGCGACGAGATTGTTCATCTGCCTCAGTATGAACAGGCACAATCGATTATGGTCTACTTGGCGATGCCGAAAGAAGCCAACTTGGATGATGTTATAGAACATGCTTTACAGTCAGGTAAACGAGTTTATGTACCTGTATGTGTTGATAAGATTACGATGATTGCCGTGCGACTACATAATTTAGACGATGTCGTACGAGGTGTTTTAAATATCCGTGTGCCTAAAGAACCATATGAGATAATTGATCCTACTGACATTGATTTAGTATTAGTGCCTGGTGCAGGATTTGATAGATATGGTGGGCGTATGGGAATGGGAAATGGCTATTACGACCGTTTCTTAAAGGAACTTTCGCCGACGCACTATATCGGTGTTGCATGGAACGCGCAAATTTTGGATGAGTCTATACCGATGGAACGCTATGATCAACGTATGCCTGCTATCGTTACAGAGCAGGGTGTAATTTATGTTAATTAGAAGGGAGCAACAATTTTGAGAGGCAAGGCTATAGTTAAATTCTTAGTCGTTATTGCTGCTATCATTGGTTGTTTTGCGTATTTTATTGGGCCTTTAGCAGGTTCATTAAAACAAGGCCTTGATTTGCAAGGTGGTACGCATATCGTGCTAGAAGCAGAGGATACTGAACATGGCACAGCAGATAATGATGCGGTAGAACGAGCAAAACAAATTCTTGAACGACGCATTAATGAAATGGGTTTGTCTGAACCTATTGTACAACGGGAAGGTGCAAAACGTATTATCATTGAATTACCAGGTGTTAAAGATCCTGATGAAGCAATGAAACGTATCGGTAAAACAGCGGTCCTTGAATTTAAAAATGAAAAGGGCGAAACCGTTATGACCGGTGATGACCTAAAAGATGCAAAAGAGGAAATGGGACAAAATAAACAACCTCTAGTTGCGATTGAACTTAGTGATGAAGGGGCAAAGAAATTTGCTGATTTAACATCTAAGAACATCGGTCGTCATATTGCAATCACACTCGATGGTGATGTGTTAACAAATCCTGTAGTACAACAAGCTATTACTGGTGGTAAAGCGACTATTTCGGGTAGTCAATCTCTAGAAGAAGCCAAAGATTTGGCAATTTTATTACGTTCTGGTGCATTACCTGTAAAAATCAATGTTCTTGAAGTGCGTACAGTAGGTCCTTCTTTAGGTCAAGATTCTAAGGATAAATCTGTTGTTGCCTTTGGTGCTGGTATTGCCATGATTATGGTATTTTTGCTTGTTTTATACCGCCTATCCGGTTTTGTAGCAAATCTAGCATTGCTTGTTTATGTTATGTTATTATTACTCGTATTGGGTAAGGGCTTTAATGCAACTATGACCTTGCCGGGCATTGCGGGTATTATCTTATCCATGGGTGTCGCGGTAGATGCGAATATCCTTATCTTTGAACGCTTTAAGGAAGAGGTTTTCTCCGGTAAATCCATGCGTGTTGCCATGGAAGCCGGTTTTAAACGTGCTCTTTCCACAATTACTGATGCGAACGTATCCGTTATTATCACAGCTGGTATCTTGACCGTATTAGGTTCTGGTCCGGTGCGTGGTTTCGCAATCAGCTTGGGCGTAGGTGTTGTGGTAAGTATGTTTACAGCGATTACGGTGAGCCATTTCTTGCTTCGCCTATTAATTGATTGTAACTTTACTAATCATCCATTCTGGTTTGGTGCCAATATTTCACCAAGTAAAAGTTCTGATGATTTTGCACCAAAATCTTTGAAAGGAGGTAAGCGCAAATGAGTTTCAACGTAATTAGACATCATCGTTGGTGGTTTGTGATTTCCTCCGTTCTTGTGATTATCAGTTTAATCTCTATTTTCACAAAAGGGTTTAACTTTGGTATCGATTATACGGGTGGTACCATTGTAGAAGTTCAATTTACGAAACCTGTAGAAGTCAGCCAAGTGCGTGATGTATTGAAAACATTTAACCTTGAAAATGCACAAATTCAGCTTTCTGGAGATACTGCAGAAACAGCAGGGGAAGATGTTATGATTCGTACTCGTAACCTGGAACCTAGTGAAAGTGCAGCTGTAGTAGAAAAATTGAACAGTGATATCGGTGAAAATACGGTAAAACGTATTGAAACTGTAGGTGCTGTTATCGGTTCTGAAGTAACACAACATGCACTTTTAAATCTTGTTATCGCCTTTGCTGTATTGGCGCTCTATATTTCGTATCGTTTTGAATATAGAATAGCTGTATCTGCATTGACTGCCATTTTCCATGATTTAATTATGGTATTAGGTGTATTCTCCTTCTTCCAATTAGAAATTGATGCATCCTTCTTGGCAGCCATCTTAACGGTTGTAGGTTATTCCATGAATGAATCGGTTGTTATCTTTGACCGCGTTCGTGAAAATGCTCATACTCATAAACGTACTGATACATTTGAAGATTTGGCGAATGCTTCTATTGCACAAAGTATTCATCGTAGTATCTATACATTAGCTACTGTAATGTTTGCCTGTGTATCTCTATTCGTATTTGGTGGGGATACAACGAAAAACTTCGCTCTTTGTATGATTATCGGTTTTGCCAGTGGTGCATACTCTTCTATTTGTGTGGCTACATCCTTGTGGGTGCTTTGGAAAAATAGAAATAAGAGTGACATTCGCAATCAATAATTTCATTGTTATGGTGAAAGCTATAAACCCTAATCGCATTTTACTGTGATTAGGGTTTTTGCGTTATGAGTAAAATTTTTGTATCTTATGAGAGAGTAACGTACAATAAGAGATACATAATGTTTTGTCTAGAAAGGGTGATATAGTGAATTCAGAATGTTTATGGAGCCCTGCTTTTATCAATTATGGTGTAAGTAGTGGCATTTTTTATATGACACAGTATGTTTTGGTAGCAGCACTGCCCATAATTTTAACAGCTGAATTAGGTGGCACTGCTTTAGATGCGGGCCTGACTATGACATATTTTCAAATTGGTACTATTCTATGCCGTCCTTTTGCAGGACGATTGATTGATGGATTAGATAAACGCGTAATTTTATTGATTTCATCTGTTTTATTCTTTGTTATTATGGGGTTATTTAATTTAACTACATCGTTACAAACGATTTTTGTGTTACGGGGATTACATGGAATAATTTTTGCTCTTGGTACAACTGTAATGGCTGCACTGGCTGTTGTAGTATTGCCAGCATCGCGTAAGGGCGAAGGTATTAATATGTTTGCTGTATTTTCAAACATTGCCATGGTATTGGGGCCTGCAGTAGGTTTATATGCATTACAAGCCTATGGAAGTTCAGCATTATATATTTTCTTGACAGGAATGACTGCTTTGGCCCTTATTTTAAGTAATATTATTCGATTACCTAAAGAACTAGCAAAACCTAAGCAGAAAAGTAGCAAGGGCTGGCATATATCCCAGTTCATTGAAAAACGAAGTTTGCCATGGGCTTTAATGGGATTATTTATTGGATTCACCTATTCTGGTGTACTTGTATTTATACCTATTGAGCTCAATAGTATGGGCGCAGGCGTTTGGGGGAGTGTATTCTTTGCATTGTTTGCACTTATGATAATTATTAGCCGTCCCTTAGTTGGAAAGGTGTATGCAAGATTTGGTTCAAAATTTGTCATTTATCCAGGTGTAGCTCTTTTTATATTCGGCTTAGCTGCTCTAGGTATTGTAACGACACCTATTGGGATAATCTGTACGGCTCCATTATTAGGGCTTGGATATGGTGCTGCGCAGCCTGCCTTTCAGGCATTAGCAGTGCAATCGGCACCGATAGAGCGAGCAGGCGTATCTACAGCAACGTATTTTTTGGCCCTTGATATAGCAGTAGGTGCAGGATCAGTTGTACTAGCTTTGATTGCAAATGCTTTAGGGTATCAATATTTATATCAAATTACGGCTCTTATTATGGTAGTAGCTTTAGCTCTCTATCATTTTGTAATTAGAAAACATTCATATATAGCAGAATAGTAATTATAAAAGCACGTATTTGCTTTAGTATTTATTAACAATAATTTATTAGAATACTAAGCAAATACGTGTTTTTTATATGTCATCATAAGAGGATGGAATCAAAATAAATGGGTGAACGTTTGGTATATAAATGAGTAAACGTGTAGTAGCTAAATGAGATATAAATGAAATTGTTGAAAGTGTTCAAAAACTGGTTGACGTTTTCTTTGTTTATGATATACTAATACAAGTCGTTAGGACACAGCGTAATTCGGATGACAGCACATCATTAGAACAGTTGAATTTAATTCAAAAAAGTTTTAAAAAGTGCTTGACGAAATACTCTGAACTTGGTATTATAATCAAGTCGCTAGCGCACGACAGTGACTAGCAAACAGATCTTTGAAAACTGAACAATGATAGGTAATCAATCATATGATTGAACATATGCCAGAGTGCGGGTTTTGACATAGTCAAAACCAACCATAATTCAAAGTTACTTAACAGTAACGACAACACATAATGAGCTATTCAAATAGCTTCAAGATATCTTGGAGAGTTTGATCCTGGCTCAGGACGAACGCTGGCGGCGTGCTTAACACATGCAAGTCGAACGAAGAGCGATGGAAGCTTGCTTCTATCAATCTTAGTGGCGAACGGGTGAGTAACGCGTAATCAACCTGCCCTTCAGAGGGGGACAACAGTTGGAAACGACTGCTAATACCGCATACGATTCAATCTCGGCATCGAGACTGGATGAAAGGTGGCCTCTATTTATAAGCTATCACTGA
>NZ_JAPVXW010000017.1:0-37957 GCF_041431535.1 Veillonella sp. 27098_8_77
TTTTATATTCAATAGTTTAAATTTAATATTTATATTTAAACTATTAAATTTAAACTATTCTATTGCCATAATAATTTGTAGATGGCTTGACCATTCGTATTGCCTTCAATCGGTTCAGGATCTTTGTCATAGTCTACATTATCATATTGAGTGCCATTAGGCATATACGCATCTACTTCTAAAATTTCCATGGTCCGATTATAACGGCTAATATATACCTTATAACGAAGTTCATCGCCACCAGGTTCATTAACTTTTAGCCAAAGGACGGCATCATAATCACTTTTTTGAACACTATCATTATCTATAAACAGTTGATTACCTTTGTCATCAGGACTTACATAGTACCAATCAGTCGCTTGAGCTGTATTCGAAAATGTTATGAGGCAAAAAAAGGCCATTAAAGCTATAAGCAACTTCATAGTGGCCCCCTTTCCAACCCAACAACAAAAGTCTTATAACTAGAACGATTTTTTTAAATATCTTTAAAAAAAATAAAGAGAAGATATTATTCTCCTCTATTATCATATCAAGAAGTATGGCATTTATCAATATTTAATAAACGAATTTTACATTTCATCTAAATTTCATAAAATATATTTTAGAAGTTCATTTTATCTTCATAGTATTTACTTATAATTGCCATATCAAATGATAATTATAAGTAAATATTCCCTGATTACTTAATGTATTTATCTCCCGACAAGTAATACTAACCCCAAACCTACTACTTGTTTAAATACATAGGTCATTTGATGTTAATACTAACACTCCCCTTACATGAAAAAGGACTCCAGCAGGAGTCCTTTTTTCGTTACAAAATCAATCCCCCCATACAAACAAAGCTGCCCTAAGGCAGCTTTTTATTTTGTAGTTCACAACCTAAATCAGACGGTACAGGCGCAATAACGGTCACCTGCTCCGACTGTCCATATGGTACAAATGTCAACGAATAGGCATGTAATGCTTGTCTCGTATACGGTTTATTCCGCATGCCATACATAGCATCACCAACGATAGGGTGTCCAATATGAGCCATATGAACGCGAATTTGATGAGTTCGCCCCGTTAATAATGTAAACTCTAGCAGCGATTGTTTATCATCATGTTCAATCACACGATATTCCGTTACAGCCTCTTGACCAAATTCATCAATACAACGACGATTATCAAATACCAGATCAACACCGATAGGCTCCTCCACAACACCATCAGCTGTAATATTCCCTTCTACGAGACCGCGATAGATACGGTGAATGTGCCCCTCTTGTAGCTGACATGTGTAATATTGTTCTGCCTCACGAGTTTTCCCAAACATAATAACACCTGTCGTATCCCGATCTAAGCGATGAACAGGACGAATTTTATGAACTTCACCGCGTTCCGCATAATGACCGGCTACTAGATTACTCAATGTATGATGTTTCGTCTGCCCCGCAGGATGTACAAGCATAAACGGCGGTTTATACACCACGAGGGTATGAGCATCTTCATAGAGAACCTGTAAAGGCCCCTTTTCGACATCCACACCATAATCCTTATCTTGAGGTAATTCAATTGTTATGACATCGCCTTTTTTAAGCATCCGCTTAGAATGCGCAATGCGACTATTTACCTTTACCCGTTTCTTACGAAAAATCATCTGCAAATTACGAGAGGATAAGGAAAACCGTTCTTTCACATAAGCAGATACTGTTGCATCTACATCTTCTTTTACTGTATATGTTTTCCAGCTCATATTACCACCATTCGTTGATATATGTATTTTGTTTAGGATATACCATATCTAAATAATCAATCCAATGAGATTCGCCTTCTAATTTACCTTCAAACACAAGATCTTTAGCTGAAACAGCCCCCATCAACAAAGCTGCTAGACCGCCAATGTCTACGGTGATATCGATTTCATCCACAGATTCATCAGAAACGCATTTTACCTTAGGTAAAGTGCCTTCACCTAAGGTAAGAGCAAATACACCATTATTCCAATCGCATAATGTATCGGTAACCTTAATATGTAGGGTAATTGGCATCATAACGGCTTCTGGATTAACAGGTACAGTGGTCAATGCTGTTTCTACATCTACAATACGCGCCATCATATAGGGCATCGTTGTATGACCTGTTTTTCCATCTGGAACAAATCTATAGCCCGTATCATGCAAACCCTCATTCCAGCGAATGCTTTCACCTTGAGAACGATGATTATAAAAATAATTAAGTAAACCACGTTGAGCACGACGCGTTGTATATACAAATTCAGTAACCGGAATTTCAGGTGCGCCTAAACGATATACGGCGTAGCCTTCGATTTGACCTTCGTCATTTTTTACGACCGCAACATTCACACCTTCAGCAAAGAAGCTGCCTAATAGGCGTTTCCATTCCTTTTCACCACGCTCTGCGTAGCCACATAAATTCTTTGTATACGCCTTGTAAACAGAATCAAGCAATGTCCATTGTTCTACATCGTTTAACAATCCAAAGGATACTGTTTTATCCGTCAAAGGACGTAAGTTTTCTAATGGCATCGTCTGTACCCATTGATGAGCATACAAGTCCCAACCATATTGTTGGTAAAAACCAGCCTTCGAAGGCATTAAAATGGTAATACCTTGACCACGACGGCGTAGTTCTTCTAGAGAGTGCAACAATAATGCACCACCTACGCCGCCACGACGTGCGGCCGGATGAGTGGCAACACCGACCATATAGCTAGTGGGCAAGACAGCACCGCGCACATTGATGTTGTATTGGCGCAAATGAACTGTAGAGAGCAATTGTCCCTCTTGAATACCTACAACAGTATTCTCTGGTTCATAACAGTTAGAAAAATAATATTGAAAGAACGGATCTTCTTTTGGTTCAAAGCAATACGCCCAAAGCGCTTCTACTTGTGGCGTATCTTGTGATGTAGCAAGTCTAAAATCCATACTAGTTCCTTTCTATCCAAACAGCTCTAGGCTATATATTTCATATAGTAGAATATATTTCATAGGGTAGAATGTATTTCATACACTCTACCCTTTATTATAACGGAAAAGAGTGGCACCATACAGTACCACTCTCATATTCGTTATTAGATTGATCTGATTATTTACCGCCCGTTGCATTATCTGCTTCATTTGCATATACAGCATCATATTTTTCTGCGAAATGATCAGGATTATAAGATTCTTTCGCTTGACGAAGACCAGGTAAGCCCATATCTTCTTCACGATTGATAAACTCTACATTACTAAATTCATGGCGGATGAATTCATTGTTAATCGCTTGATACAAACCGCGAATATCTGGATTGGCTTTTTCGATGTGAATCAAAGCCATTCTATCATTCATTAATTCGCCAATACTGAAAGCCTCTACGCGGCCAAACAACTTAATAGCGCCGCCTTTTAAGCCCAACTCATCCCAGTGATCAAAGAGTAAATTAATCGCTACTAATTCATCTTCAATGCCTTCTTCATGATGAGTTTCTACCCAAGACGCTGCCGTCTCACGGCACATTGGAATGATGTCTTCTGTAATAGGCACATATTCATAGTTGGAATATTGCATACGGAATTGATTCAAGTGATTTTTCTTTTGACGGAATTTCTTACCGGACAAATTGATAAGATCTTCAGACTTATAAATATATTCGTAGTTATCACGGTCAGGTGTGAATACATAACGGCCAGGGCATAATTCCTCCATCCGTTCTTTCACAACCTTGCTAACACCTTTGAAAATGAATGGTAATTTATTTTCTACAAACCATTCTTTTGCACGCAATAAACCATCGAGGAACTTCGCATCCTTACCAGCAAATGGAGGTAATAGGAATGGATCGCGCTTACCACCACCTTGGATGTACAATACGCCATTTTCCTCAGCCCAACGGATACCATAGGCCTCTTGC
Organism: Veillonella sp. 27098_8_77; assembly: GCF_041431535.1. NCBI lineage: Bacteria > Bacillati > Bacillota > Negativicutes > Veillonellales > Veillonellaceae > Veillonella > Veillonella sp. 27098_8_77. The sequence continues at coordinate 3,902 of NZ_JAPVXW010000017.1, forward strand.
CACATATACAATGTAGTAAAGCAATTATCCGACGCTTCGTAATGATGTTGTTCAAAATATTTATCGATTAATGGTTTATCTCTTAATTCAAAACGTTTAAATTCTAAAATAATAATCTCCTCCTTTTCAATACTCATACGCGCTAATCTCTAGCTATAATGAGATATTTATTGAACCTTCACCTTTTCACCTAGTTCAAAGGTTCCCTTAGTTGTAATAACTTGTTCGCCTTCGTTAAGACCTGTCATGATGGACACATACCCATCTTGTTCGTCCCCTACTTCAACGACACGTACGTCTACCGTATTATCAGCGGTCAATACATATACATATTTACCATCTTGATTTTCACGTACTGCCGCAGCAGGAACAACGAGCATCTTAGCTTGAGCACTAGATTCGATGGTTAAACTATAAAATTCACCAGCCTTAATGGCGCCTTTTTCGTTATTGAAAGTAGCCTTAACTAGTACACTTGGTACATTTTCAGGCTGATTTGTATCTATATAGGTCAACTCACCTGGAATATCTGAATCACCGACATGTAAAGACACTTTAATGCTTGATTTTGCCGCTGGGTCAGCTAACTTCATAGCCGCATCACGAGGAATACTCAATGATGCCACCATAGGCGTTTCTTGTTGTATCAACATAAATGGACGATCTGCAATCGCCATTTGACGATCTTCATTGTAAATGGCCGTCACCACACCAGCTATAGGAGCTGTAATATTAGCAGCTGCTATCTGTGCGGATACTTGAGCAATTTGTGCTTCAATAGCAGCAACGCTTGCGCCATTGCCACCACCGCCACCACCAGTTGTGGTTGTCACGGTTTGAGGTCGAGACCGTTCTAAAATACGATTATATTCCTTTTCGGTAATATTACCAGCCTCGCGCATTTGGCGAGCACTTTCAAGCTGAGCACTGCTAACCGTAGGCGCCGTCGTTGTCGTCGTTGTTTCAACAGACGGCGTATAGGATTGCGCCGCACTAAGTTGTCCTTGTAAAGACGCTAGTTGTTGTTGCAATGCCGACGTATCAATCGTCGCCACCACTTGACCTTGTGTGACCTTATCGCCTACCTTCACAGCATACGTAGCCGCACCTGATACGGCCGGCGTAATAGTCGCCTTATTAAGTGCCGTTACGTTCGCTTCATTGTGAATTTGTAAAGGCATATCTTTATACGTAACGTCGGCAACGGATACCGTAGATGTACCACAACCAGCAATTGTACATACAACAATGACCAACAGGGCCATCACAGCACCAAGTCGAAATTTGTTCATACTTTCACCTTATCTCTATCCATTGTATTGATTTTTATCAATACCTTAGTATATCACAAAATCAATAAGAATTGTATGAAAGCTAATTCCCTATATGATTAGATATTACTGGGCAGGAATAATATCTGCTATAATATTCTTGAACAAGTATACATATGGAGGTTTCTCATGGAAGAACGTATGGATTTTAGAATTTTAAATAATGGTAGCTTTGTCCCATCCATCGGGTTTGGTACCTACAAAACAGGAACGCCAGAAGAAACGGAAAAAGCTGTAACAAATGCGTTGCACGCTGGATACCGTTTACTCGATACGGCCGCTTATTATGATAACGAAGAGGCTGTAGGCAAGGGTATGAGTGCATCTAGTATCAAACGTTCCGACATCATTGTAACGACTAAAATTTGGCATACCAATGCCGGTTACGATGCTACGATGCGCGCTGTTGAAAGCTCTCTAAAGAAGTTAGATACTAATTATATAGATATCATGCTTATTCACCAACCACTTGGTGATTACTACGGCTCTTGGCGCGCCATGGAGGAATTATACGACCAAAACGTGCTGCGCGGGTTGGGTCTTTCTAATTTCTACGAGGACCGTTTAATCGACTTGCTATACCACTGCAATGTAAAACCTGTGGTCAACCAAATCGAATGCCACCCATTCAACCAACGTAGATCCTTATGGGAATTGATGCGAAAACACCAAATCGTCGGCATGGCATGGTCCCCATTCACACGCGATCGTCAACCTATATTTGAGCACCCCATCATCAAAAGCTTGGCTGAAAAATATGGAAAAACGAAGCATCAAATCATCTTGCGTTGGCATATCCAACGCGGCATTATTCCATTGCCAAAAGCATCAAGCCTAGAGCATATGAAGTCCAACTTTGACGTCTTTGACTTCAAACTATCCATTACAGATATGGATCTCATGGAGCTACTTGATCAAAGAGCGTTTTTGGAAAATCATCATACTGCTGCGGGGCTTGAAAGAATTTTAAAACTAAAATAACCTGCTGAATTGCTTCTAAGAAATCATTCATTGCATTGTAAAGAAATCCCCCTTCCGTCAAGCCTCCACCGGCCGGGTCTGACTTCGCCCTGCGGGCTCCGCAGGGCCAAAGTCGTTTGACGAAGGGGAAATATTAAATATTTTGTACGATAAGCATATACACTATAGTTCCTGCTCCAATAGACATGAACATATTTCGTTTCCATAGGTGCATGCCAGCGGTCACTAATAAAGCAATAAGTTCCGGCACTCCATAAGGGTAGGAAAGCACAACCGTATCTTTGAAAGTATATACAACAAGCATCCCCATAACAGCTGCAGGTAATGCCTTACCTAAATACTGTACAAAAGCTGGCGCCTTTTTACCAGGTGGAAAAATAAGAAAAGCGGAAAAACGTGTAAGTAATGTAGCTGCTACGACAATAGCAACGGTAATGACCATTTCAAAACTAGTCAAGATGTACACCTCCCCACTTATACGCTATATAACACACTACGAGCATACAGCCCATGGAGGCCAGCATAAACAAGGATTTGCCTACCAATAGTAACATTGCTACTGCTACAATGGCCCCAACAATACCAAACCCACGGATATTATTATTTTTTGCATTAAATAGCATTTCAAGGAATATAACAATAAACAAGCCAGGTAGTACAAAATCAATGCCACGCAGATCTACAGCGGCCAACAAATTACCGAATAAGCCCCCCACAAAGGTACTCACAACCCAAAAGGTATAATTAAGCCATGATACATGGAAGTAGAACCATTTTTCGTCAACATCATCGGGCAATTTCGTAGATACATTGACCGCAAAGCTTTCATCACACATCCAGGCAACCGTAGGAAACCATTTCCATCCCATATTGACATATCTCTGTAGAACAGATAAGCCATAGAAAAAATGGCGACCATTCACAAATAAAGTCAACATAAACGCATTCACCGGATCAAAGCCTGCCATCAACAGCCCAATGACTACGAACTCCATAGAGCCCGCAAAAATCGTACAGGCTAATACAGGTGCAGTCCACCAAGGGAACCCCTGACTGGTAGCATACAAACCAAATCCTAATCCAAGGAAGAAAAAACTAAGCCCCATGGGAATCATAATAGGCAGTGCAAAAGAAAATGCACTTCGATGTTTTATTTCATTCATAGGGCTCGACTCCTTTCTCAAATATATTGCAAAATGTAATATCACAAGCGTATCACACATCACTATTTATATTCTCTACCCTAGTTATAACGATACACAATAATAAAAGACACCAAATGGTGTCTTTTATTATTTACATTGTATTCTATTATACATGGTAAAAATTGACTGTCAAAAGTTAAATTATTTGCTCAATCAATCCGATTATAAGGCACGTGTCAAAATTTCGCGAGCTACTTCTGGTGTTACATCACCTTTTTCACCAAGGCGTGTCATACCATGGTCTTCTAATTGCTTCACAATTTTATCGACTGCTTCAGCGCCAAGACCATAATCTTTTAAATGCGTAAATACACCAAGAGACTCGAAGAATTTACGTGTTTTAGCAATAGCCTTATCCGCTTTCTCTTCTTTTGTACCTTCTGTAATATGCCATACACGTGTAGCGTATTGTGCCAATTTATCAAGCTTATCTGCTTTTTTCACCTCTAACAATGCAGGTAATACGATGGCCAATGTAATACCATGATCAAGATGGTAAGCCGCAGTCAATTCATGACCGATAAGATGTGTGGCCCAGTCTTGTGGCACACCGGCACCGATTAGGCCATTTAACGCCAATGTAGAGGCCCACACGTGGTTAGCACGAATGTCGTAATTTTCTGGATTTTCTACTGTTTCTTTGCCGATTTCAATCATAGTCTTCAAAATGCCTTCGCTGAAACGATCTTGAATACGGCCTTCCACAGGGTATGTTAAATATTGCTCTGTCGTATGCACGAATGTATCGATGACGCCGTTCTTGACTTGTTTTTCAGGCAATGTGAAAGTCAATGTTGGATCGAGCATGGAGAACTTAGGGAATACTAAGTTACTGAACACAGGATATTTACCATCACCATAGGTAATAACAGCACCATTGTTCATTTCGGATCCCGTTGCAGGTAATGTCATAACTGTACCAAACGGCAATGGATTTGGCACCATGTCTACCGGAACCGCTGGCAAACCAGCTTTCATAACCTCAATAACAGGTCCATCATAAGTAGCGCCCATTACGATGAGTTTTGTAGCGTCTACTACAGAGCCGCCACCTACAGCAAGGACGAAATCTATGTCATGTTCTTTAATAAAAGCAACGGCACGTTCGCATGTTTCAAGAGATGGGTTAGGTTCAATGCCACCAAATTGTTCCACCTTGCGGTTACCAAGAGCTTTCACAACGCGATCAATAAGGCCACTGCGCACTGCAGAACCACCGCCATATGTAATAAGTACCTTTGCATCCTTTGGCACCAATGTATCTAATTCACCTAAACGGTCTTTACCGAATACGATATGTGTAGGATTATAAAAATCAAAGTTAAACATAAAGACCTCCTATGTATTATGTTTGTATTCCACCACTTTAGTTGTATAAAACTTATCTATATTATATCATATTTCGATTTTTTTAGATATATATTAATAACCCACTTTACCACTATCTAAAAAGCCATAGTTTTAATCTATAGATAACCAATATATTTTACTCTATATACAAAACCCCATTCACATGATAGGATATCTATATTATATGTATTTAGAAAGGGATGTTATCATGAAATTAAAGAAATTTATTGCCCCTCTTCTCGTTGGCGTTCTCGCATTCGCTATCGCAGGTTGTGGCAGCAATACACAAACGAATAATACACCAAAAGAAATTAAAATCGGCGCTACTGCAGGCCCTCATGCTCAAGTAGCAGAAGCTGTAGCGAAAGAGGCTCAAAAGCAAGGTATTAACCTTAAGGTTGTAGAATTCTCCGATTATGTAACACCGGACAAAGCATTGGCTGACGGAGATATCCAACTCAACGCATACCAACACGTTCCATTTATGGAAAACTTTAACAAACAAAATGGTTCCGACCTTGTAGCTATTGGCAAAACGATCTTAATGCCTATGGGATTGTATAGTAACTCTGTACATAGTGCGCAAGATGTACCAAATGGTGCTATCGTAGCTATTCCTAATGATCCAACCAATGGTGGGCGCGGTCTTGCATTACTTGCTAAAGCGGGCCTTATTACATTGAAAGATGGCGTTGGTTTCAAAGCAACTGTTGCAGATATTACATCTAACCCTAAAAACCTACAAATCCAAGAACTAGAAGCAGCTCAATTACCTCGTAGCCTTGATGATGTTGCTGTAGCAGCCATTCCTATGAACTATGTGCAAAGCGCGGGCCTTAATGTAGAAAAACAAGGTTTCTTCTTAGAGCCAAAGGATGAACCATTAGCTGTTATGATTCTCGCTGTACGCAACCAAGACAAAGATAACGAAACATACAAAAAAATTGCCGATATCTATAAATCCGAAGCAATCAAGCAATTCATTGATGAAACATTTAAAGGCTCCATTACATCGGCCAATTAATATACAAAATCTCCATTCTATTTAGGATGGAGATTTTTTGTTATAACCATATATAAATAAAACAACGCCCCACCTTTATAGATAGAGCGTTGTGCATAATGTCTAATTATTCTTCTGTATCAAATGTAACATCCAACGGTTGACGTTCCACAATATTGCGGTATCTCACCTTAGGATATCCCATCAAGATGCCTCCAGCGATGATTTTATCGTCTGGTACACCTAATATATCTAATAATGGTTTATATTCAGCTTCGCCTGCATGTTCAAAGAACCCTGCCCAGCATGTTCCAAGGCCTACTGATGGCGCATATAATTCCGCATAAGAAAGGCAAGAATGGCCTGAATCATGAGTGCGATGAATGTCTTTTTTCGAACCAATGGCAACCACGAGAGCTGGTGCATCGCGGAGAATATATTCTTTCCCCTTATCTACTTCTGCTTGAGCTGCACGGGCATAGAGTCGCATAATCGGCACTGTCTTCGCGGCAAGATGCATCCATTCGAGTACAAGATCCGCAATACGGCGTAATTTTTGTTTATCTCGAATTACGATATAGGAAATGCCTTGCGTATTTGTCGCAGTCGGTGCCATGCGCGCCACATTCAATACCTTGCGAATCAATTCAGCAGGAACTGGTTTATTTTGATAATTACGAATGGAACGACGGCTGCGTAAAAATAGCTCTGCTTGTTCCGGCGTAAATTTAGTTTCTTTTGTAATATCCACTTGTTCAGCACGCGGTGTTAGGTCGCTATCTAGAGCAAGCGTAGGGCATACTGCAACACAATGACCACAGGAAATACAACCACCCTTACCTGTTTTAGGACCATCATCAGTCATAACAAGAAGGCCTGTTGGACAATCGGCTACGCATAGACCACAACGAGTACAGACTTCTGTATTCACGGTAAATAACATAGTAATGAACCTCCAAACACATACTATAAAGCCTATTATACCATATAAAATCAATTCGTAGGATAACAAAAAAATATAACACATATGTTAATGAGTTAATCTTTACGCATAAACATATGTGTTATCTAGTCATATCATTCCTATTCGAAGGATTTAATTAAGTCCATATATTGAGCCTTATGTGTCAATCGCCAAGAACCAAAATCCGCTTCTGGTGCTTCATTAAGAATATTTGCCAAGGCCTCCATAAATGCTGGAATTTTTGTAGCCACAATATTCCCTGCCATTTTACCAAAGTTTTCAGACCCCATATGTTCTGAACCACCATCTACGATGATGAAAGCAGGTTGAGGTTTCTTATCCACGAGTTTTACGGCGCCGTGAAAGCCAATCTCCCCAATTTGATGAGTTCCACAAGAATGTGGACAGCCGGAGATATGTACGCGTGGCAATTTTTTCGTATCGATGCCTTTTTCCTCAAGATGATCAAAGATAGCCTTTAGCAAGCCATTAGAATCTTGCATACCGATTTGGCAAACGGTAGACCCTACACAGGATACGGAACGGCGGAAATCATCGCGTGCGCTATCATCTGTTAATTCTGCGATTTTTCTAGCTTCATCGGCTGTCAAATTGATGAAATACAAGGCTTCATCCGGTGCAATACGCGCCTCTACTTGGTCTAGTGTAACGGCATAATCAAGGGCCAACAAGAGATGTTCAACATTCGCATCACCTCCAACTGAGTGGTATTCTACGTAGTACAGACCTTCTTGTTTTTGGCGATGAATACGATGGTTGACAACCGAATCATCACGTTTGCCGGTCTTCGTAATTTCATAGGCATAATCCGAAGGATTAATGGTTAATTGTTCAACCTCTTTCACCATTTCCAATGTTTCTTCATAGGTTTTGATGAAAGCTTCAGCGCCTCCCATTTCTGCAGGCATATAGCGTGTCCGCGCTTTCCCGCGATTTTTAAAGTTACCATGATTAGCAAATACCATGAGCATGGCTTTCACATGATACAAAACATCTTCCGGTTGTACATCACGCGCTACGGGAATACCAATGCGAGGATTAGGCCCAATGCCGCCACACGCATATACATCAAAGGTATTGTGTTTTGTTAAATTAAAACCAAGATCCTTAAATGTAGCATGCGGCGTACTATCAAATCCATTATCGATACCCATTTTAAATTTGCGAGGAATCTTGATATAAAACATTTGCTCCATAAGGAATTCGCTAATGGCTGCCGCATATGGTGAAATGTCAAAGGTCTCACGTGGATCAATGCCGCGCAAGATACTGGCTACAACATTAGGACTATCCCCGCCGGCACCGCGATTATAAATGCCATGTTCATAACATTCCTTGAAGAGCTGTAAAATGGTTTCCCCATCGAGTCCATGCATTTGCAAGCATTGACCGGTTGTGAAATGAATATGTGTAAGATTGTACTTGCGGATGGTATCTGCTAAGAACCGCATTTGTTCTTGTTTGATGCGACCACAATTAAAACGCCAACGGCTCATGCCCGTAGCAGCGCCACGTTCAGCATAGCTACCATATGCACCGGACTGGCCCTTATAATCGGCAATAGACATTTCTTTCTTATAAAATTTGCGTGTCATATCTTCAAACTTTGGATAATCTGCAATTAAACGTTCTTTTACTTCTTCTGTAATCATAGTACTACCTCTTGGCTTATATTTATTAAGCATATATAGAAACTTTTATATGTACATTATACGCTTATGTAATACTTGAAAACGTATCCATAGTCACAACTTTATATACGAATATCTATATATTGATATTACAAAATGTAATAATAATTATTTTCGATTTCCTATGTGAAAGCCTCTCCCATCCATTGGAATCGCAATCAGTTTCCCCTATTGCATACAAAAACACAAAAAAGCAGCAGACCTAATGTCTGCTGCTTTCACAATCAGTATGATGATTTAATTATTACTCCTCACCTTGTGTAGGATTGTTATACGCATCTTTATCAATGGTGCCCATAATTTTATCTACCACAAGTGCATTTGTTAAGGAACCAGATACGTTCAAGCATGTACGGCCCATGTCGATCAATGGATCGATGGCAAGGATCGGACTGATGGATGTAAAGTATGCACCAAGACCTGTACCACTAAGGGATACGGATGCGGCCATTGTAGCCGTACCAGGAACGCCAGCAATACCGACGGAACCCATAGCGATAACGATAACGCTCATGATGTACATTGTCAAATCAAAGGGGATACCCGCTACATTAGAAATGTAAACCACCACAAGAGCTGGGAATACGCCGGCACAACCTTGCATGCCTGCAGTAGTACCAAAGGATGCCACTGTATTAGCAGTTGTAGCATTTACGCCAAGACGTTTTGTCAATGTTTCAACAGTCAATGGCAATACGCCCATAGAGGAACGGGATGTGAAGGCCAACAATAATGGAGCCTTCGCTTTTTTGAAATAGGTAATCGGGTTATAACCAAAGCTTGCAATTAATATAGCTTGTACAACGAACATAATCAAAAGACCTACGTAAAGCAATACTACAAAAAGTCCCATGTCAAGGATGGCTTGCAAGCCACGTGTTGCCAATGTAGATGCTAATAAAGCTACTACGCCATATGGCATAAGGCCAATAATGAAATCGGCTACCCAAGAAATCAACTGATGTAATTCATCAAATAGCTTTGTGAAGATTTCCATGCTATTGGTGCCCGTTTGTTTTAACAGACGAGCCACACTACCCAAGATGATAGCAAATACAACGATGCCGATAACATTTGTTTCAGCCGCCGCTTGAATAGGATTGCTAGGAATCAACGCACGGAATGTATCAACCATCGGTTTGATTTCACGGATTTTTTTACCGGACTCAACGATGTCAAAGCCTTGACCCAATCCAAAGGCATTACCAAGGATAAGACCTACGATAGCAGCTACAGCCACCATGCCTAGGTTTGTGGACACCATGGCAACCACTAATTTCTTAAGATTAGCCCCTGCCTCCATGTGCAAGATAACGTGTACGATAGAGATAAACACGATAGGAATAACAAGCATGCGGATCAAGTCGATAAAGCCGCCGCCCACAAGGGAGAACCACTTCGTACTTTCTTTGATGTAGACCACCTTAGATGGATCATCAGGGAATCCAGCAATAACTTGAATTGCTACACCTAGTACGGCGCCAATAATAGTGCCAATAATAACAAGATTACCAAAGGATGTACCTTTACGTTGCAATGCATAAATAACGATTAGCGCCAGTACGAATACTGCTATAATGCCAATGCTCAATGGATTGCTTAGCATGAGGTAATCTGTAAAGAATGGAATATTCATAATACACCTCGTTTAATTCATATTAAAATAATAGGTTATGAACTCAGTATATCATATATCGAAAATTTTACAAGTCCTATATCGAAATTTCTGCAAATTATTGTATGCCTATTTCGCAACATCTATAGACAGAAAAAGACGACCTTCCATCGGAAGATCGCCTTTAATATTTCTAGTTATACTAGCCTTCAGTATTAGAATTATCTATTAACTAGGACATATGTTACTTGGATAGGGCCATGAGCACCATCTACAGTAACGAGCTCGATATCAGCCGTACGGGACGGACCGGAGATCAAGCAGATATTTGTAGGGAAATTTGCTGGATCATTGTGGTAACGTTCAGCCAAATGTTCCATTGTTTGTGTCATGCGTGGGTTGATTGTATCAGTGTACAATACAGCAATGTGAGTTGTAGGCAACAAGCTAATGGCACGACCAGATTCTTCGCCAGACGCTTGTACTACAGTAGCTGTTTCCGCAATACCGCAGTATGGGAATGTAATACCGATATCTGCATTGGCAGTGTTAGAAATACATTCTTCCCGACCTTTAGATGCATCCCATTGGAAGTATGTACGAACGCCACCATTATTAGCTGCATCTTGTTCGAATAATTCTTTTAATTTATATTCTTCTACTTCTGGAGAGCTTGGGAATACAACCTTACCATTGCTCCAATCGTCGATAGCTGCCAAAATCGTTTCACCTAATTTATCAGGTGTAGTTTCAACGAATTTTGTACCAACACGTTGACATTGTTCCTTAAACATTGTCAAAATTTGATCTTTATTCAAATCTTTGAACATAGTTTCTTGAGGACCATGGCTGTAATCAAAATCCTCTACATATGCAGGGCACATTTCTTGATCACGGCCTAATGCACGAGATAAACGTGCAATAAATTGTTTACGTTTAGCTTCATCCATTATTTTTTCTCCTTCTTCTTGTTCTTTTCATGTTCAGCATATAAATCACGGAATTTCTTGAATTTCAAGGAACCCAATTCTTTAGACTTAGTCCAGCCATTCATTACTGGAATAGCTTGAGTCCATGCAGGCATATTACCTTCTTTATTACTAATCAAGTTCATGCCGATAGCACCAGCTTTTGTGCCAAGGTCGAATAATGTAGCATTACCGAACATCTTAGCCGCTGCTGTGAAGATAGCTTCTTCTGCTTTTGGACGAGTTTTTTCGATGTCTGCCATAATATGACGGTGTTCCATCAATAATTCATGCAATGGAATTGCAACTGGACAATTTTCTGTACATGCACCGCACAATGTAGAAGCGTATGGAAGATCGCCTGCTACTTCGTAACCTTTGAACAATGGAGTCAATACGGCCCCCATTGGACCTGGATATACAGAGCCATAACCATGACCAGAGATGTGACGGTATACAGGACAGATATTCATACATGCACCACAACGGATACAACGTAGCATTTCTTGGAATGTACCACCTAAGATACCGGAACGACCGTTATCGATGATGATGATATGAGTTTCTTCAGGACCGTCAGCTTCACCAGCGCGACCAGGACCAGTCATCATGGAGAAGTAGTTGGAAATTTTGGAACCTACTGCGGAGCGGTTCAACATTTCCATCATAACGTCAAGAGCTTTGAAATCAGGAACGATACGTTCTGTACCTAAGAAGATTACTTGAGTCTTAGGAATAGAACTTGCCATACGACCGTTACCTTCGTTGGAAACGATTGTACAGGTACCAGATGCAGCTACTGCAAAGTTACAACCGTTAACACCTACGTCAGCTTTCAAGAAGCGGTCGCGTACATAACCACGCACGAAGTGCGTCATTTCTGTAGGGTTTTCAGTACCTGTATAACCTAATTTTTCAGCGAAAATTTCGCGGATTTTGTTACGTTCAAAGTGAAGGCCTGGTACTACGATGTGAGATGGAGGACTCACTGCTGTTTGCAAAATGAATTCCGCCAAGTCAGTTTCGTTTACTTCGATACCAGCTTCTTCAAGAACTTCGTTCAAACCAATTTCTTCAGTTAAGATAGTTTTGGATTTAACGATCATTTTAGCTTCGCGTTCACGAAGGATATCCAAAGCGATTTGAGTCGCTTCTTTATCGTCGAATGCAAAGTGAACTTTAGAACCAGCTTTTTCAGCGTTTTCAGCAAATTGATTTACGTAGTAATCCAAATTATTGAGCACGTGATCGCGAAGTTTAGCTGCTTCTGCGCGGAAATCCAACCATTCAGGAACGTCCGCAACTACTGTATTACGTTTATCATAAAACACGTCTTGTGCTTTTTTGATAGCTGCAACTTTGAAATCGTCAGCCAAACATTCTTTTATACGTGTTTTATAGGGGCGATTGTCATATATAAGTGCCATGTCGTCTCCTCCTTAGCGGCAGTTTAAGATTTCAGCAATATGCATTACTTTGATACGGCGATCGATTTCACCATCTTTATGAAGACGGTCAAGCATACCTGCAATATTCATCAAGCAAGCTTGGTCGGAGCCGGAAATTACGTTAGCACCAGTGCTAGCGATTTCCAATGCTTTTTCGCGTGTCATTACTTCGCTGATTTCTGGGTTTTTAACGGAGAATGTACCGCCGAAACCGCAGCAACGGTCTGCACGAGGTAATTCGATCAACTTAAGGTCTTTTACATTGCGAAGGAGTTTGAAAGGTGGTTCTTTTACACCCATCAAGCGAGTTACGTGGCAAGATGTATGGTATGTAACAGTTTCGTCAAAGCGTGCGCCAACGTCTTCTACACCCAATACATCAGTAATGAATTCAGTGAATTCATAAATTTTTCCGCTCAATTTTTCTGCACGTTGTTGCCATTCAGGTTGACCTTCCAAGAAGTGTTGGTATTCATCGCGAATAGCAAATGCACAGGAGCCAGACATGCTAACTACATAGTCAGCGTTTTCGAAGCATTCGATTGTATTCTTAATAGCATCCATAGCGGCATCATTGTAACCGGAGTTTGTGAACATTTGCCCACAGCATACTTGTTTCTTAGGTACTACAAGGTCGCAACCTAGTCTCTCAAGTACTTCTACACCAGCCATGCCAACATGAGGGTAGAACATATCAATCAAACACTGTTGGAAAAGATGAATTTTCATATTTTCGTCCTCAACTTTTCTAGTACTTAACTCAAAAAAATTTTTGATATGTATTCATTTAGGTCGATAAAATTTCACAAATTATCAGCCTATACAATAAATTGACGATCTTTAAAGTGTTATATTTAAAGAACATTTCGATATAATTATAAATAAGGGCACCATAAATGTCCAAGGAATTGCTATATTCGTATTTAGACTTGTATAAATCATATCGTTATGACTAAAAGTAATAATCAAAATTGATTTTTATCACACGTCTCATTATATTCATAAATTTTTTCTATAAATCCCATGCGCCCTCTATTTGCGAATGTTTATCAAATAGAATTTTTGTAGTCCCAAAATTTCCTCATTCTCAATTGTTATAATGAAAGTGTAACTTTCACCATTATTCATCTAATTTTTATCCTTATATATTACATTTTCTTATAGTAGTGGTTATTTCATAAAAGTGCTATAATTTATGTATATAAACGTAATTCGAAAGGAGCTTTCTCATGAAACTCAATAAATTGTCCTTATCTTTAGCGATTACATTGGCGCTAGGATCCACATTCGGCATGGCTCATGCAGAAACTACAACAACTACGAAAACACCAGTTGTAACAAATGCAAAAGCATCTACACATACTACAACTGCTGCAAAAACAACTGCTAAGACAACACATGCAAAAACAACAGCTGTAAAAACAGATTCTACAGCCGCAGCAAAAACTACACCAGCAGCGACTGCTAAATCTACTACAACTACAGATAAAACTACAACAACTGCAAAAACAACACAAAAATCTGAGGCTCCTGCAAAGATAAAAGAAAACTTACCTGCTGGCGTATACCCAGATACAAAGGATAACTGGGCTCGCGATGCTATCCAAGCTATGACAGAGGCTGGTTACTTATCCGGCTATGCAGATAATACATTCCGCCCTGGTAAGAGCATCACTCGTGAACAAGCAGCTGCTATTTACGGCAAGGTATTGCAACACAATATGAACGAGCAAGAACTTGCTGACCTAGTAACAAAAGAAAATGGCGTTTCCTATTCTGATGTTGAAAGCGACCGTTGGTCCAACACAGCAATTAAATTAGTTGGTGCTGCTGGCGTTATGGAAGGTACAACAAAAACTACATTCGCCCCTGCTAAAGCAATGGACCGCGAAGAATTTGTTGCTTCCGCAGCTAATTTGGTTAAGAAAATCAAACCTGATGCACCTGTAAAATCTGAAAAGGTTACCTTCAAAGACAGTGCAAGCATTTCCAAAGCATATGTTGCAGATATCGAATACATGGCACAACGCGGCTATGTAGCATCCGGTGCAACAACAGATTTCAACCCAACACAACCTGTGACGCGCGCACAAGCAGCAACAATCTTGAACCGCATTTTAAATGGTGAAACAGCCCCTACTTCTAGCAAGGCTACCGCTATTAAAGAAGATGCAAAACAAGACGCTGAAAAGGTTGAAAACAAGGCTAAAACCATTGAAAAAGAAATCGCTAAGGACGTAAAAACAGATGCTAAGAAAGTAGATACTGCTGCAAAGGCAGATGCAAAAAAAGCTGATGCTGCTGTGAAATCTGACGCAAAAAAAGTTGATGCTGATGCGAAAAAGGTAGAAAAAGAAGCTAAGGCTAAAAAATCTGACAAGGTTTCTGAGTCTAAAACAGAACAAACTCCACGCATCGTTCGACCTGTACGTCGCAGCACATTAAAACCACTCGATCAAAAACAACAAGAAACATTGGAAAACAATGTATTCACTCAACTCAACAAAACATATAAAACACCAGAAGCGTTCCAAGACTATGGTGTTATGTATTGGAGAGACAATCAATTGCATGTGGCTTTGAAATCCAGTTCCGATTTGGATACAGTAAAAGCTAATTTGGCAAGCCAAGGCAATGCTACTATCAACAACTATGTAGTAGTTGAGCCATCTCAATACAGCCAAACTGAATACGATGTTATCGAATCTAACTTCCGTAACTACTACAGCAAAAACGAAAAAGGCGGCAATATTATCGCCGTATTCCCAGACGTTGAAAACAATCAATTATACGCTGTAGTTAGCACTGCAAGTAGAGAAACACAACAAGGTATTTCCAAGGTATTTGGTTCCAAGGTTAAAATGACTGTAAAACGCTAATAGCAACAAAACCCCAATATATTTTAGTCCTTAAGGGGACTTCAAAAACAGCGTTATCCAACGCTGTTTTTGGTATATTTACCACATGATTAGGAAGGATATGTATGCAACAGGTATCAAAACACACATTACGGGCCCTCATCCTGTCCGCTTTACTTACTACATCCGGTATGGCATTTGCCGCTACACCGGCACAAACACCAAGCGCCAATCCAGCGCAACATACTGTAACAACAACGGCAACAGTTCAAGATACAACAGCGACTGCACAGGACAAAACTGCTGCACCTACTAATACGGTAGTTAACCAACAACTTCGCTCTGGCGTTGTTACGTCTCCAAAGGATATCCAAGATGTGCGACCATACATCTTCTCCGATGTACCAAGTGATTTTTGGGCCTCTAAATCGATTAGTGCCGTAGCAAAGGCTAAATTGATGAAAGGCTATGCAGATGGCACATTCCGTCCTAATCAACCAATGACACGGGAAGAAGTGGCCTCCCTATTCAACAACATTACCGATGATGGTGAAGCAGCGTTTATCTCTAGTCACTTCAAAGATATTACATCCGACCGTTGGTCTGCCCTCGCTATTGAATCGGTAGCGCGCAAGAATATCATCTCTGGCTATGGCGATGCTACATATAAACCTGAAAAATATATGTCCCGCCAAGAATTTGCTGTTGTAGCAGATAATTACCTACATTATCTAGGCTATACAACTGATGACCCTACTGTACTCGATCAAGTAGCGTATGGGGACCAAAAATTCGTAGCTTCTTGGGCACAAGATGCAGTGCGTGAATTAGCATACTTAGGATTTACCAACTATGCACCAGGCACGATGTTTAATCCAGAAAAATACGTAACCCGTGCAGAGGCGGCTGAAATTTCCTACCGTATGACACAAACACCACAAGCATTGGCATTCCACAATGCGCTCTACCGACAACAAGTGGAACGAAAAACATCCACTATCATCAGCCACGCCCTTTACTATGGTCAAGACTTCACACAATTTAGAAACGACGGCGCTCTCTTCTGGAAGGAAGGTAAATTGCACGTTTCTGTAGTGGATAAAAAACACTTTGATACAGTTCGTACAGCACTAGCTGACGCTCATGATCCACAACTCGATAATGCATTAATTGTAAGCCAAGGTAAATTGACACAAGCCCAATTGGAAGACTTCCAATCCGATGCATTGGCGCTTTATCAAAGCAAGGAACCTCAAGGTAAAATCGTTAGTATTTTACCAACAGATGATGCATCTGTATTAGTTATTACGGCTGATTCTGTACAACCTGGTACAGTAAAGGCATTTAAAAAGAAATTTGGTAAGAAGGTAATTGTTCAAACGCCGCCTGAGGAAACTCCGACTACGACGATTCAATTCCCATTGCCATTAAAACCAACAAAATAATCAATTAGGCAGCCCTTCGGGCTGTCTTTTTTTGTCCTCCCCCCCTATTCTTCATACAGGACAATACACACAAAAGCCCCTCCGCACATCGCGGAGGGGCTTTCTAGTAAGTATTAAGTTCTATACCACATAAAACAGTCTGTGTACCCTTTTTGGTGCTACGCACCTTGCATTGTTTAACAATACAGACACATATAGTTAGTTTTGTTATTTGGTCACATCATTTTGACGGTCGCGCAAATTGCCAACTGGTACATACACGGTACCAGCACTATGGATTGTATCCACATCTTGTTGAAGAATCATCACTACCGAATAATCTTCAGTTGTGTAGAATTCAGATGGCATTTTGTCGAATGTAGCATTCGCACCAACTGCATCCTTCACTTGTTGATTATTATTGATAGCATTAACGAGTTCCTTCTTATTCAAACCACCAAGATCATACAAGGATAATTGACGACCTGTTGTAGTATTGAATGTAAAGCCTTTTACATAATTTACACCATTTGCATCGCCATCACGCATTGTATAGGTGTGAATCAAAACACTAAAGATACCATTTTTATCCGTTTTTACATCATAGTACATGATGACATTCGTTTTATTGGATTCTTTTTCGTTCAATTTTTGAGTGTCATTTTGAACCTTGGACACGTATTTCTTAATCGTTGTATTGATGGCTTTTTCAACGATAGGACTAACAGATTTAACCTCTGGGAATACGAGATTCAAATGATCTGTAGTCGCATCTACAGGAGATACGCCTACCTCTTTACGATCCATATAACGATCTGCATTTGGCGCTACCACTTCGATAGTACCACGATCAGTTTTATTCGCTACGGAACGTAATTTTTTGTTTTGCTCTGGCGTAGCCGTGCTAGAGAGACGATATGTCACATCGTGACGATTATTTTGTGCTACTACAACACCAGTATCCTTTGTTACAGGAATCGTTTCACTAGCGGCTGCCATGGATGTGAGTGGCAATGCGGCAGCCATCATGATGAGAACAGTCTGTTTTAATTTCATGGTTAACCTCTTACTTTGCTTGTTCTTGCTCTGCTTTCATAGCGAGAGCTTCTGCTTTATCAAATTTGTGAGTTACAACACGACGAACTAGATAGAATGCAGCGAAGACGAAAGCAAGTAGACCTAACCAACCAGCTGTGCTTTCAAATTCAGGACCAACTAATTCAAGTGGAGATTCACCACCACCAGTTGTAACTGACAATACAATAATAACAGCTATGATTACACCAATCAAGCTTTCACCAACAATCAAACCAGACGCAAAGAGAACGCCACGACGATTAGATTGTTCTACATCGTATTCAGCTAATTCACCAGCACGCATTTTAGCACGAGCGATGAGGTAACGACCTACGAAATAGCTCAAGAAAGAACCGATAATAAGAGGTACTTCCAATGTTGGAGGCAAGTAGATACCCATACCAACAGCCAATGGAGGCAATGTTAAGGAAGCAGTTGTGCTCTTAAGAATCAAGTTAACAATGATTGCTACTACGCCAACACCAACGCCGATCAAGATGTAATTCCAATCCATACTAGCATTGAAAATACCTTGAGCGATTGTAGTCATCAATGTTGCTTGTGGAGCAGATAATGCAGCATTTGGATCCATTTCAGCACGAGGCAACGCACCTGTGAAACCATATGCTTGGTATAACAAGTTAAGAACTGGAGCAATCGCAATAGCACCGGCTACGGAACCAAGTAACAATGCAATTTGTTGACGCCAAGGTGTAGCACCAACGAGTTGACCAGTTTTCAAGTCTTGCAAGTTATCGTTAGAGATAGATGCAATAGCAATAACTACGGATGTCATGAAGATAGCCATAGCTGTAGCGAATTGAACGCCTGCTTCGGTAGCAAACAAATTATTTTCAGAAGCGATGAAGTATACCACTAAGGAGGAAATAATAGTTGCTAAGATACCAATACCAGAGATTGGAGATGCAGATGTACCGATAAGGCCTGCCATGTAACCACATGCTGCAGCTACGAAGAAGCCGATTAACAAGGCTACGATAACGCCTACTACAACAAGGGTCCACATCAAGCCTGCACTAATAGGTACAGCGGATACGAAATCCCAGAATGTAGCAACTAAACCAATGAGAATGATAGCGAATACGATCAATACAGATTTTGTACTCATATCTGTATCCATGCGATGTGTTTCGCGTTCAGCAGCACTGCTGTTCATGGATTTAACGGAAATTTTCATACCTTCGATGATAGGTTTAATCAAGGTAATCAACGTCCAAATCGCTGCGATACCGATAGCACCAGCACCGATGAAACGAACTTTTTCTTTCCAGATACCCATAGCAAATTTAGCAGTCGCACCACCATCTGGAGCAAATACATTAGTTAAGTAAGGTACGAAACCAGCCCACGCGATGAGGACACCAACGAGGATTGCAATACCAGATGCGATACCGATAAGGTAACCAGCACCTAACAACGCTGTGGAGAAGCCCAATGGGATTTGAGTTGTACCTTTGCCAACGGTGAACCAGAAGCTCATGCTATCGCCAAGAACTTTGAAGCCGTTAGCGCAAAGGCTGATGATACCAGCTACAGCACCACCAGATACGATGTCTGCCATACCTGAGCTAGATTTAGCAACTTCACCACCATTATGAGAGCCGACCTTCAAGATTTCGGCTGCTGCACGGCCTTCTGGGTATGGTAGGTCACTATTCACAACCATGGCACGACGCAATGGAATGGTGAATAACACACCGAGGGAACCACCGCATGCGCAAATCAAGAATGTTTGCCAAAATGGGAACCCTTGCCAATAACCAAGCATTAAAAGACCTGGCAAGATAAAGATAATTGCAGATAAGGTACCAGCTGCAGATGCTTGCGTTTGTACCATGTTGTTTTCAAGAACGTTAGAATCCTTGAAGAAACGTAAAATTGCCATTGAGATAATGGCTGCCGGGATGGATGACGAGAATGTCAAACCGACCTTCAAACCTAAGTATACGTTAGATGCCGTAAATATTAGAGTGATCAATGCACCTAATAACATCCCACGCAACGTAAGTTCCGGCAAGTGAAGGTCATGGCTCATAAAATCATGTTTCATAAGTACTTACCTCCTCTTATAAATTAAATAAAACTAACTATAAGCTATATTCATTTTATCGTGTTAAAGCGATGTTGACAATAAATATAACCATATATGTGCTATGTATACACAAATTTATAGATATAAATCAAATATGTATAAAGGTAATAGGCATGCACGCATTATATCTAATTGGTATTTATTATCATTTTCTATTATATTTTTTCTTTTTTCTGTATATAATAAAGGAGAACCGACGATAAGGTCGGCATGTCTTTTAAGGAGGTTGTAAACATTATGGAAACAAGAATTGAATATGATTCAATGGGACCAGTCGAAGTCGACGCTAGACGAATTTACGGACCTCAAACGCAACGCTCGTTCAATAATTTTAAAATCGGTGACCACCGCATTCCTATTGAACAAATCAAAGCGCTTGCGCTTGTCAAAAAAGCATGTGCTTTAACCAATGCAAAATGTGGCGCAGTAACTGAGGAAAAAGCAAAACTCATCGCTCAAGTAGTAGATGAAATCGTAGATGGCAAATGGGATGACGAATTCCCATTAACCATATTCCAAACAGGTTCTGGCACACAAACAAACATGAATGTGAACGAAGTTATCGCTCACCGGGCTAAACAGTTAGATGAATCTAATCCGCTTCATCCTAACGACGATGTAAACCGCGGTCAAAGTACAAATGATACATTCCCAACAGCAATGCATATCTGCGGGTACTTTGAAATTACAAAACGCGTAATTCCTGCATTGGACGGCCTTATTGTATCCTTTGAAAAATTGCAAGAAAAAGGTAAAGGCTTGCAAAAGGTTGGTCGTACTCACCTACAAGATGCTACTTTTATCATGGTAGATCAAGAAATTAGCGCCTTTGTGGACGGCCTAAAAACTGCCAAAACCATGCTCCTTCAAAACGCTGATTATCTACTCGACGTTGCCCTTGGCGGTACTGCCGTTGGTACAGGTGTGAACACACCTAAGGGATATCTTGACGTTATGGAAACCGTATTGCCAGAGGTAACAGGCGCTCCATTCCGCGTTAAGAATAATAAATTCCAAGGCCTATCCTTGAAAGATGCGTTCATGATGGCCCACGGTGCACTTAACACATTGGCTACTACATTGTTTAAGATTGCAAATGATGTTCGTTTCTTAGGCTCTGGCCCTCGCTGTGGTTATGGCGAATGGCATCTACCTGAAAACGAACCGGGCTCCTCCATCATGCCAGGTAAGGTTAACCCTACCCAATGCGAAGCTCTTGCTATGGTATGTGCCCAAGTATTCGGCATCAATACAACCATGACACTTTGTGCAGGCAGCGGCGCATTCCAATTGAATGTGTACATGCCTATCATGATCTATGATTTTGTTGAAAGCTGTCGCCTCCTCGCAGATGCGATGAATTCCTTCACTACACACTGCATCGACGGCGTAGAATTCGTACCTGAAAAACTTAAATTCTTCGTAGAACAATCCCTTATGATTGCTACATCCTTAACACCATACATTGGCTACGATAAGAGTGCTAAGGTCGTAAAAGAAGCATACAAACGCGGTTGCTCTATCAAAGAAATCATCTTGGAAGAAAAACTCATGACCGAAGACGAATTCGCCGAAGCAGTTCGCATGAAATAAAGCTCTCACATCTCTTTGACATATCTATAACATCCTCTCATACCTCAAATGAACGGAAAATAAAAGAACGCTATAGTTCTAAATCCTTCAGTATATACTACTGAAGATTAGACTATAGCGTCCTTTTGCGTTTAAATGATTGTATTCTTAAAGTTAATTCCAATATACTTATTCTTTTTCATTTCGTTTTAACCGTCTATATATAAAATACCACCCTAATATAAAGACTCCACTAATAATGTAAGCACTACCATAAAAATATATCCAAAACTCATCATGACCTAGCTCTGGCTCCATAACAATACTTAGTGTAATGCCTCCTAGAAAAAAGATCATACCAGCATAAAAAATAAAATTGAATATTTTTAAAAACATTTTTACCTCAGTAGGACTCTAATCTACGCAAAAAAGATCATACAAAACGAATCTAGCTAAAACCATAGGAACTAAATGCAAAAGAACCGATATTTCTAGCAACGACCTTCTAAATATAAATCTTATAATAGAATTACATGATTAGGCATCTTGTCAAACGGAATTAAATATTCTGAAAAACTTGTTAATTCTTCCAAATCATTACGGCTTATAACATATAAATGAAGTCCATCATCTTTTCCAACTATATCAGCCCTCTCACCATACCACGGTCTTTTATATGATAATATCCTACTTTTTATATCTCCATTTAGGTTAAAAATCTGTAATTGTTCCTCTCCAACAGCTAAACCATATCTATCCGTCACAGATACATCAAAATACGGGACAGAAATAGGGTTTTTAATCTGAACCTTTTTAAAATAATCTAATATAGTTATATTATCTGTATCCAAACAAACTAATTTTCCATTATGAGAATAGGATTCTTTTGTTTCACTTTCATAAACAACGTATGCAAATTTTCCATCATATTCTGCTACTTCATTTATAATATGAACAGAATAATCAACCAATGACAAATATACTACCCCTTTATTGGTACGCATTAAAATTATGTCATCATTAAATTTGTATAATTGATAAAAATAGAATTCCTTAATATTATTAGGAATAGGTATTAACTTAACAAAATGTGTATCAATATCTACAAAGCATAAAGACGACTCTAATTTAAATACAATTCTGTTTTTCAGCATATCTGTATATATAGCTTCAATAAGTAATAATTGTTCGCCTATATAAAGTCTATTAACTTCTCTCCACTCCAGGTCCAAAATAATTAAACCATTAAGTTTATCATTTATAACCATATAATTTGCACACCGCAAAGCAAAAATTATAACATTTTCTGAACTTGGACTTTTTATCTGTTTAATAGGTTCTAATTCTATCATCTATATTCCTTCTATAGTTTCATTATAGTTATCCATAAGAATCTACCACTCACCTTATAAATACTAATATTAAAGTCAACAGACTAATTAGTACGCTTGGCATTTTCAAACCATTTGCTTAATTAACGTGAAAAGGGCTGTAGATAAATATAAGTTTATCAGACTCTATCATGGCCCCACTTTTTAGTTATAAAGGATAATAAAAAATTGAGTTACTTTCCTGATCATATACTGCCGAAGTTTTATTATATAACAAGTATAGTACGTATATATTAACTAAAGGCACAAACAAACATAAAAGCCAGAAAATACTGCTATTGCTATCTATCAAGCGTCTACATATCATAGTAAATACAGTATATGTGAGATAAATGTATAAAGCATATCTTAAAATGGATGGCTCAATCGTATAAGTTACAACAAGGTTATACATAATAAAAGCTAAGAACACATTAAACATATGCCACTGACGAACAGTACTACGCCCATAAAACCATAGGCTATCTATTAAAATACTTTTATAAATATCAGCCCAAAAAGGGTATTTCTCTTGACTACTGTAATGCAGCTTTAAAGTCTTGATTTGCCCATCGGTTAAATCAGTTCTATTGCCCCACCACACATCAATAACTTTATTATCAAAAATAATCCCATTAGTTTCAATAACATTATGGTTAGACCATAATTTGTCAATTCCAAATGTAAAAAGTAGAAGAGTCCCGAACAAAAAAGGAAAGAACAGCTCAGGGGTATCTACACTCCACAGCACTTTATTCCCCAATATATAATCAGTAGTGCTGCTAAACCTAAAATTAGAACTAGAAATAGTAATACTTTTACCAAAAAATAAAACCATTACTAAAGAAATCATTATAAAGACATTAATCCAATTAAGAGAATCCTTTTTATAATAATTCAAGCGCATATAATTTGTAATACAGACAAACAAAATATACAGCGTATGCCCTACATAAAATAAGATATTGTAGTATTCTTGATTATATGTTTTATCAAAAGGAATAGAAAACATAAAAATATTCGCTTCTATCCCCAATAAAACTAAAACATTTATTGAAAGATAAGTTTGTACATTCATCGTAAGTGTTTTAAATTTACTTACATATTGAATTAACTCTACTACTTCAATCTTAAACTTACTGAATTCATCAACTAAAAACTGTCTCATACTTTTTAATCTTCATCTAAATTCCAATGATTTAATAAATCTACTATCCTATCAAGCCACTGCTTTTGCGTAAATTAAAACCTATAAAAATACTATATCAAGCAAAAGCACTAAAAATCATCATATTGACTCATGACGCAATATACATCAAATTGACGTGGCTGCATCGATCCACTCGTTACTTTTATTACTTCATTCTCCCAATATGGTAATACTTCTTCCCAAAAGACTGACATAGCTAAGGATTGTAATGTTAGATCTCTACAAAATAACTCATCAATATTTTTAAAGATTATCAGAATAGATTTATTTCTATCCCAAAATGCTAAATCTCTCATCCAATCGGAAAAAGCAGCCCAATTATCAACCCGTGTAGGAAAGTTAAAATATAATCCGAAATAAAACCAGAACTTATCTTCTGTTGTTATATCTTTACAATCAAGCTCTAAAATAGAATCATAGTTATTACGTAGATTATCCATTTCCATAAATCCGTCATAAGAGACATAGGTTAATTTATTGATATGTTCCATAGCTCAATTTACACTCTCTTTCAACAACACAATGCTATAAACCCTCATTCTAATATATCACAACTCTTATATAACTTCATATAATAAAACGAGGTATCGTATGCAAAATACAATACCTCGTTTTATTATGAACTTTAATCATCTAAAATTGCTTAACTATTATAGCTATTAATATAGCAAAGTCACTGCCTAAGCTACTCCATCAAAGAATGTTATAACCGTAATTTCTCTAGGACAGTTAATACGAATAGGGAACCAGTGTCCAGATCCATTATTTACGTAACATACGCTATTTTTCTCTGTATAGCGACCTTTTACATATGGTGTACCAATCGGTACCCAAGGCATACCAAAGAGGATAATTTGTCCGCCATGGGTATGTCCGGACAATGTAAGTGGCACATTGCGTTCAATAGCTTCGTCAAAGAATTCTGGATGGTGAGCCAACAGAATAACAAAGGCATTATTAGGGATTCCGGACAAGGCCTTATCAATCATGGCTTCACGATTTTCTTTGCGACGTTCATTGTCATAGGATACGCCAGCAATATAGACCGGTTGTTTTCCCCCCATGATTTGGATGTTGTCATTAATCAATACATTTAATGGCGTTTTTGTTTTAATATCATCGACGATTTTATTTACATCATGATGGAATTCATGATTGCCAAGAATATAGTCTACGCCATCTGGAATTTGTTTTGCAAATACCTTTAAGCGATCACAAACTTCAGGTAGCCATTGTATCTTGTCGATAAGGTCACCGGTGATGACAACGCAGTTTGGGTGTTCTAGTAGTGCTAATCGCAAGATTTCATCAAAGTCATCTAGGTCGATGCTCGGCCCAATATGGATATCGCTGAGTTGTACAATCTTGTAATCTGCAAGTCCTGGCGGTAGATTGGTATAACCAAAGCTCTCATGGGTCACAACGATTTCTCGTTGTCCTTCGTAGGCAGCATAGCCAGCGCCACCCATGGCAGCCAAAGGTACAAGAGTGCCTACTGTTCTAAAGAAAGCACGGCGCCCAGTCCGTTCTTCTACGGGAACCTTATGGGAGATGCGGTTTACCAGTGCATAGATCAAGGCCAATATGATGAAAACTGGTATACACAAGAATATGGCAAATACTACGCCATAGCTTTCCGTTCTAAACAAGTTAAGCCATTCATACCAAGGCGTGCCGTATAGATCAACTTGGTATAAGAAATAGTATCGCACCGCACAGAACCAACCAGCGACTACCAAAATATAGGCTAGCCATGCAGGCCATAGTTTTTTCGGTTTCCATAAATAGAGGTACAATCCCCAAAAACCTAGAAAGGCTATGGCAAGCACCACGAGAAACACAATATTTATAATTATTTGCATATACGCTCCTAACTGTATATCAAGTAATTGCTAATACATTGAGACAAAATCAGTGTTCGTCTCATAAATTTATTCTACAATAGGACATAATTCTGTCAATTTACCATGAGGTCCCGCCCAAGCATAATCGGCAAATTCATCCCGTTTGATGAGCATCCAATCCTTCGGTAATTGCTTTTGTATCGCTTCGATTGATGTATGGTCTCCAGTATACTGCAAATCGCCTCTAAAAGCCTTCATAAACCATTTGCGATGAGAAAATACATGAGTTAATTCTTTCACAATAACCGGTTGCAAGGATAATCCAAAACCCAATGCCCCTACGATTTCAGTTAAACCAGATTCTGCCGCATCATAGGAATCCGCATTTTCTACAGATGGAAACTCCCACATGGAACGCAAGAGGCCTCGATTAGGGCGTTTATGTAGTAAATAATAGTCACCATAGCTGAGGATACCTACAAAAACAGGCACATCTACAACCTTTGTTTTCTTGATGCGCACAGGCAATTGATCGGTTACATTATGTTGGTACGCATGACACATATTGACGATAGGGCACTCACCGCAACGCGGCGTCTTAGGGATACATACGGCTGAACCAAAGTCCATCAAGGCTTGGTTAAAATCTCCTGGTCTATCGTGAGGCAGCGTGTCCTCTACAATAGCAGTTATGGCCTTCTTGCCCTTTGTACCCAAAATATCATCAAATATGCCGTATAAACGGGCATAAATCCGTAGTACATTGCCATCGACGGCCACCTCGGGCTCGCCATAAGCCATGGACAGCACAGCGCCGGCCGTATAGGAACCAACGCCCTTCAAAGATTCCATATCCTTGCGATTATGAGGCACTACGCCGCCATAATTATTCACCACATCTTGTACGCCTAGGCGTAGATTCCGAGCACGACTATAATAGCCAAGACCTTGCCAAGCATGGACTACTTCATCTTCGGTGGCCTTTGCCAAATCCTCTAATGTAGGAAACAAACGCATCCAATTATCATAATAGGGCTTCATCGCCTCAATGCGGGTCTGCTGGCTCATCACCTCGGACACCCACACCTTATAGGGGTCACCGCAGTCACGCCACGGTAAATCCCGTTTATTTACATCATACCACGCCAACAACTGTGGCACCCACTTGGGGTTATTCATCTCTTTCATAGTTCCTCAATATAGGTATTTGTGAAAGCACCCCCTATACTTTCACTATACCTTATTCATTAATATATAAATCGATACGAGCCAACAATTCACTTTCCATGACTGTGTCGACCTCTGTTAAACGCATGTCCTCAACATGACTGTTATCTGGGCCAAACCGGATAGGCCCCTTTAGCAACTTGCCCTCTAATAGCATAGGAAGCCATGTACGGTCCCCTTCCCACATATGTTCATAGGGCACATCGGCGAATGTAAACCAATGCGGTTCCATCTCGTCTGATTCAATAGGTTTTACATCGGTAACACGCACAAAATATACATAGCCCACATGGGTTAGACTTTCATCATAGGGAAATTGAAAGTCAAAAAGGGCTACGCATTCTAGATCAGACGCATCAACGCGTATGCCCGATTCCTCATATAGTTCGCGGACAGCACATTGGCGAAAGCTTTCACCATCATTGATTTTACCGCCAAATCCATTATATTTATCAGCGCCAAAGCCGCGTTTCTTGCGGCCTAGCAAAATTCTATGTTGTTCATCTATGGGAAATACCAAGGTTGTAGGTTTCATATGACCTCCTATAATTTGGTAAAGATTATTACTATATTATACCATTATTTCATGTGTAATACTGTCATTTATGGTATGATTAAAGGTATGAGATGAAAGGAGGCGCACCATGAACGAACCACTTATATTTGATATTGCACTAGGGCGTACAAAGCCTGTAAATATGCGTGACGCAAGTGTGCGCTGTCCATTCTGCGACCGGTCAAATTTAACAGATATTCTAGCACAAGATGGTCACATCATATGGCTCATGAATAAGTATCCTGTTTTGCAGGATACATGGCCTACGGTCATCATTGAAACAGAAGGTGACAAAGGCGAATTATCTACCCTTTCCGTTGATGATGCAACGCGGATCATTCAATTTGGTCTAGATAAATGGCATGAAACGATAGCCACAAAGGAATATAAATCCGTTCTATTCTTTAAAAACCACGGTCCCATGTCGGGCGGTTCCATACGCCATCCTCACAGCCAAATTATAGGCCTACGCAACTACGATTATCACGAGGACATTACGGTCAAGAACATGAATGGCTGGCTATTACACGAAGATCAAGATATCCGCATCACCTTATCTAAACACCCTATTATTGGATTCTTTGAATACAATTTGCGGTATAAACCTGATGCACCTGTTCGTTCCATCGCCATGCGCTTACAACAGACCATACGCTATGTACTAGATAGCTTGGCAAAATTTTCCCAATCCTATAACTATTTCTTCTATCAACTAGAAGATGGTTACGAATATATCAAGGTGATTCCTCGCTATATCACAACGCCGCTCTACGTGGGTTATAAAATTCCACAAACGTGCAATGATGAACGAGCTGCGAAAATTTTACAGAATATTACACCCTATTTTGAATTGAAATAAGAACCCTCTGCTACGAGTTCCGTAGGTTAGAGGACTCTAGTAAGGACATATATGAACATTTACGCCATTGGAGACCTTCATCTATCAGGCAATCCACCTACGAAGCCGATGAACATATTCGGTCCCCACTGGGACAATCATTGGCAACGTATAAAAGAACATTGGCTGTCCACCGTCACCGATGAAGACATTATCTTTCTCGTAGGCGACATGAGCTGGGCTTTGCGCCTCGATGAAGCACTCTACGACCTCAACGAAATCGCCAGTCTTCCAGGCCAAAAATTTATGATTCGCGGCAACCACGATTATTGGTGGTCCTCTGCCAACAAAATGAAAAACGCCATGGGTGATGCTATTACCTTTTTACAAGGCCACGGTACGGCCCGCATCATCAATCTCACCACTCAGGTTAATGCTTTAACTGGTGAAAGCCAGCCCACCGAACATCAATGCATCTTAGCCTTTGGTGGCACCCGCGGATATATTTGTCCTGATGATGCTAGCTTTGAACCGGATACCGATCAATCTATCTATGATAGAGAAATCTTGCGTACCGAAGCGGCGTTACAAGAAATGGAGCAAGCCATCCAAGCATTACAAAAGGAACATGGTGAAACAGAGAATACCAACGAACCACTACCTGTAACGCGAATCCTATTACTGCACTACCCTCCATTTAACGAAAACAACGCCCCATCAGGCTTTACAGACCTCATGGAGCGCTACCATGTCGATATATGCATATTTGGCCATTTACATGACCAGAATTCATTCAAACGAATTCCTTCAACATTTGGAACCACTAAATTAGAACTCGTTTCTGCAGACTATGCAGAATTTAAGATACAAAAAATATTGTAATTGAATCCCTATGAGCGCATAACTGACATACTATTCAAATGTGCATCATACATTTATAAAGGAGCATTATGAGTCGCATCCATAAAGAGCATTTACAAGCAGGCTATATCTTTGGCGATACAATCAATCAAGAATACATCTACTTGCCATCCGGCGAGGTGGGCACCGACCATCCATTGGCGGTCCTAGAAACACCTACAAAACGAGAGGACCTTACATTGGACGAAGCGGTTCATATGATTGATACGCTAACATTAAAACGTTGTAGCCACCCTACATTGGGTAAAAAATCATTTTAAATCATAACCACCCGTAGAACGGGTGGTTTGCTCTGACCCTATAAGGGTCTTTCTCTAGTGATAGCCCTCTAAAGAGGGCTTTGAATGATCTGACAATCACTCTATTACCACTGGCTGACCCCTACTCGGGGGCTTTTATTTTGCCTATTTTACCGGCTCACCCGTAAACGAGTCAGTATATTCTTTAAAGTTTAATGTATCTTGTGCTATATCTTCTTGTAGTTGATTGCGAATATACTCTTTTATCGCTCCTTCGTATCTTCCCACTGTATCCACATAATATCCTCTTTCTATTACATAAATCTCTTAAAATTTTACCTACATCAGCTTTTATCCGACCATAAATTATTTGTCTTCTATACTTTGGTACAAAAACAATATGATATTTACATCTCCATTTACTATGTGATAAGCTTTTTACGTCATTCATTGACATTGAACCTCCTATGTTGAAATGTTGTGGTTGCCAGACCAACTTCATTTTATCACTAGGAGGTTCTTTCCTTTTCTCTAAGAATTTTTTACCGACCCCCGGTTTAACTGGGGGGTTAGTCATGCCTATTCGGCGTACAATATAAAATAATGTTGGAAGTGACACTGTAGTAGTGTCACCCCAACATTTATTATAGAACCACTAATCAACTATCTTCTATCTAAATATACAACCTTCATATTAAACAAGAATATAAATATTATTTAAGCAAAATAGTAAGCATTAATCCACTATACCTATTAACCTATTTTATAATAGTTCAACACAATAATGAGATATGCTAAAGTTTAACAACCTATTCTTATTTACTAACTACTTTTCAGTACTCAAAACTACTATTACCCTATTATCAGAAGAATGTCCCTCAATTTTAATAGTAACATCATAATTTAAATCATAGCCTATTATATGTCTATTTTTATATTCACGCCACTTAATTCTGTCATTCGAAAGTAAAGCTTTAATTTTTTCAAATTCAATATGCTCATATATAATTTTAAAATTATAAACCTGACTATTCCTACCTGTAGCATAATGATCTTCATTTACCTTATAAGAAGATATACTTACAAGCTTTTGCTCATATGATTCAAGCTTTTGAATTTGGTTAGGTCTATAAAAAAAAGCAGCTACTGTCATAAAAAAAATGATAATCACACATATAACAGTAAAACCCAAAATAAGCTTAAACGATAAAGGCAATAAATTAAAATAAGACATTATTTTTTTCATAATTAATCCTCTATTTCAAATTGAGTTCTAATAGCTCGAATACGATTCTCTGTACTTTCCTCTTGATTAGTTGCTCTTATTTCAGCTGGATACTCTTTTGGTGGTGGTGAATATATACCAGTAGGTTGAACTGGTGTATAAGTTTTCAAATCTATATTAGTACCTTCAACTTCAACTACTCTAACTGGAGAATCCTCTAGTTTTACAGTATAAGAGGCCGATATAGTAGCCTCTGAAGATACATTCAAAGTTTTACTCTCAGTTATATTACTTGGGCTAATACTATAAGTTTTCCCTCCAAATGTATTAAGATTTATACTTAAACTAGGTCCAGTAAAATCTTTACTTCCCCATAATACCTTAGTATCACTTATTGTATTTTGAACAGGAGCAACTCCAGGTCCCATAGAAAATGAATCGGTCAAATATGTGTGCCCTTCAGAATCTACACCATACCCTCTTGAAAAACCAAATCCTCCTACTTCGGGGATGTTTGCTGATATACCCTTAGCTTCAGAGTACAAGTGACCATCACGTACGTACTTTTTCTTTATTTTTACTTTATTGGCATCTGACCGATTATTGTTAGCTAAAAGATAATCCATATGAGCTAAAGCTAGGTCTTTATTCTCTTCTGAAATACCATCAAGATCAACTCTATTAACATTATATGCGCCTTCATTCCACTTTGTTGCATAAGATGTAGTTGCAGCACCACTATTACTTGATTTCCCACCTACTTTATTAACTACACCACCTACCGCAACACTCAACCATTGTGCTACGGCGGGATCATGTTTAGCCACTTTATTAATTTCTCTAATTAACATCTCATTAGACATAGTAGCCTTAAATCCGCTACCAGGTACATTACCAGCCATACGAGCTGCCAACTCACCTACTACACCATGCGCAATGGACTTAGCAACTTTACCATCCTTAGTTGTTGGTTACCAGTTATGTAGTTGTTCAAATGCATTTTTAGAGAATAGACGAGCTAACTCTTGACGTTCTTCAATTTTCTTTTTATCGAAAATCTTATCTAATTGATGTAATGTATTCTCGGTATTTGTATTAATGGTCTTAGTATCAATTTCTTTACCATCTACTATTAGTATACCATCTGAGATTGCAGATTGAGTAGTCGAGTTTGCTTTGCCTTTTGATCCTACGCCTAAGTTTGGAACTAGACCAATACTGTTATAAATCTTATCATATCCTTTTTTATCATTGGTCTTCATCTCTTCGAGTTTCTTTTTACTACCATAATAGTTATAGCCAATCCCGTTGTTGCTATAGGTATACTCGGCTTCATTTTGGATATCTTTCATCTCGAGAGATTTGGTAGTCAATGTATTCTTAGCTTTTGAAGCAGCACTGTTAATGACGGCACCTTCTAATCTAGTACCATTCCCTACATGAATATCATAGCCATCTTCTCCAGCATAAATACCTGCTTGGTGAGTTACGCTTTTCCATTTACTATCAATGCGACCTACACTTGCACTTATACTACCTGTTGGGTTCTTGAAATTAGGATTAGAAGAAACAGAGAAGCCAGCAGATTTACTGTGTTCTTTAAAGTTATCTACATCTTGTAAGCTTTGAATATGTAAATCACGACCTGTATCAACTTCAACTTTCTTACCAGATACAGTAGAACCAATAATAGTAGTATCTCGCTTTGCTTTAAGTTGTGCTAATTGTGCGGCTTTAATTGTCGTTGGTACATAGCTCTCTTGATGGGTATCCCCATTTTGACGAGCCATATTGCCACTCGCATTAATATCAAGAATACCACCACCAGTTAAGCTAATACCAGCACCAACACTCCATCCAGAGCTTTTATAGGTATTATTAACATCTACAGTATTCTTGCCCGATACAAGGTTGATATCACTAGCACTATCTAATACTAGTTTTTTTGCTTGTACTGTTTCACCAGTTACATGAATACCACTGTCCTTGGCATCACGAGCTGTAATATGTACAGTACTATCGCTAACAAGAGTACCACCCTGGTTTCACTCATCGTAATTAACTACAGCCTAAAGAATATCTTCTAATGCTATGGAAACAAAATTATAATGAATAACTCGAAAGGGGCTGTAACAAAACAGCCCCTTAAATTTAAAAAACTATTAGTTGATTAGATTATATCAACTAATAGTTTTTTGTATTTCTAAGCAAAAAGGGCCCCGAAGGACCCTTTTCGTTGGTATAATTAAATTATGAACAAAAACCATACCAATGAACCTAATTATACCAAACTAGTAATGCCTCGCCAACTAGTTTTACCATTGGATTATGGCATTTTGATAAAAGAAACAGCGCCTGTGCGGTTATTAGATGCTGTATTGGAGGAATTAGACTATAAAGAGTTACAGCATTTGTATTCTCCGAAAGGAAGAAAATCTAAAGTACCACCGCATATTCTGTTCAAAATCTTTGTCTATGCTATGTCCAACGGCGTGTATTCTACACGTATGATACAACAACAATGCGAAAAAAACATTAATTATATGTGGCTTCTTCAAGGATATTCAGCTCCAAGTCATATGACATTCCAACGATTTTTTGCACGTTGTACACTAGATATATTAATGAATCTATTTTCACAGTTAATGGAAGCTATTAGTAGACGTGACGCATTAACATTCAATGAAGTCTTTATTGATGGAACTAAACTAGAGGCTAATGCCAACAAGTACACCTTTGTCTGGCGAAAAGCAGTACAAAAAAGACTAGATACATTACCATCTAAATTAGCTATATTAAAGCAAGATATCTGGAACGAATTAGGGCTAGATACCCATTGTATGAATGATGAATGTATATATACCTTCTTAGCAAAAGAAATTGAAGTACAACATGTAGAATTAGTACAAGGAAAAGGTAAGCATAAAACACCCTTACAACGTTTGTTTGAGCGAGCTGAAACTCTATATGATAAGCGAAAAGAATACGAATACCAATTGTATATT
>NZ_JAPVXW010000018.1:0-36648 GCF_041431535.1 Veillonella sp. 27098_8_77
ACCAGAACTATTTACAATTGTTTTATTGCCAGCAGCGTCTTTAGATGTCAAACCACTATTGCTAATTTTAGTATTACCAGTTGTAACAGAACCATTAGTGCCAAGATCAATATTTCGAGCTAATTTAACTAACAGTGTATCTGTACCATCAGAAACTACACCAATATTACCATCTGTTAATACAGCACTAGTTGCTGTATTCCCTTTGATATTTAATGTTTCGTCTAGTTTGCGAGTGATAGTTGTACCTGTATCACCATCGAATTTGATTCCTTTTGTAGTAACTGCAGTATTGGCAGCGTCTGCTGTCGTTTTTACATCAAATAATTGACCACCATTGACTGCATCTTTACTATTAGCAGCAACTGTGCCATCAGCAACGTTACTCAATTTTGTAGGAGTAGTCGTAGATCCAGATGCATCCAATAGACTTACATGAATATCAGAATGAGCTACTGTACTGGCACCAGCTTTAGCCTTACCTGTAGTGGAATCGATATCACTTTCTAAATAATACCCCTCTGTTGTACCAGTAGAGTCCGTTGTTTTTACAACTTTATTACCATTAGCATCTACAAAAGCTGTTTGCTTATCATTTTGAGCATCTACTGCAAGCTCTGTTAAAGTGTTGATGGCTTTTGCATGTTCATTCAATGCAGCTTGCGTGATATCATCAAGCATTAAATCATAAGATGCCATCGTACTTGAACCAGCTTCAGCAAGGCCTCCAATATTTGCAAATGCTAAATTGTCTGACAATTTACTAATAGTTACAGTTTTACCCGTAGTCGTAGTAGTTTTAGTGCCAAGAACTTCTGTCTTTATTGTACCTTTCTTTTCTCTACCAGGAGAGGAAATTACGGTTTGTTTAGTTTCTACTGGAGAAATTTGAGCAGCTTTTTTAACTGGACTTGTAGAATGAATATAGTTTCCATTACCATCAACAGTGCCACTATCATTCCACATTTTAGTAATAAGACGAGTAGATGTTGCTTGCTCTGTACCATTTGCGACAAAGGAATTGTCTGGAACTAACTGACCATTTGCATATATATAAGCAGTCGTATTCGTATGCCCATTAAATGCCATACTTGTAGGGTTTGCAATTGTACCAGAAATTGAATATGTTTTAGAATCCATAGCAGTTAAATCTGTGCCTGGATGTAAATGACCGCCGACAAATGTAAGATTATTTGAGGTATCAACTTCAATTGTGCCAACTGTAGTAGTCGCCCCTTCTGCACTAGCTGTATTCACACCATTAGTGATTATAGTTAAACCTAATATAGCTATTGCAGCTAATCTAGTAGATCCTTGGAAACGGCATGTACCTTTTGCCTTTTCAGATGTAACTACATTACATCCTTTTTTTGCATTCCACATCACTTTAAAAATTTTGTTCATAACATTCCCCTAGTTGAACTCAAAAATAATACATTAAAAATACTTATAGTTAATACATGCATCAATCTTATCAATTCTAAATGTCAAAATCAAGAACAACATCTATTAAATAAAGGAAACTCATCGCACTTTTGAGTAAAATGTTAAGATTACATTATATTATTATTTTGATAAGATTTACTTATCAACTACTTAACAATCTTAATGGAACAAATATCATCTACGTTCAAAAGGGAGATGTGGGTGTCTAAAATCTGACTTCGGCTCTTTCTTTATTATGCCCGAAGTAATCAGCTGCTTAACAATCTTAATTGATTAAATTAATAGAATGTGCAAAGGGGCACGATGGCTTTTAAAATCTGACTTTGGCCTGAGCTCGCAGAGCGAAGAAAAAGCCGGTGGAAGATTTTGGAAGCCATCGCGCCCCCTGCCGTATTATCAAACAAAGATTGTTAAGTAATGATTACTCCTGATTTGCCATGGAAAACCCCGACCGACTGCTCATTCTCACGAATTCGTCGATGTCTTGTGTTTCATCAACGGCTACGTAGCCCAATTCACGGACTATGCCGTGTGGATTATGCAAGGATAGTTTAGGTTCAGATCCCGTAAGTACCCAAAGTACTTTGTATCCTTTAGGCGCTTCTCGAAGGCGGTCTTCGCCTTTTCCATCCGTAAAGTATACGAGTAAATCTACGTGATGTTGATTAGCTAGAGAAAATACGGGTGAGAAAGCAGTAGACCCGCGCATATCAAGGCGTGGTTTTACGTCTTTCACAGTTTCCATTGTGTAGGTACGGCGTACTTCGTTATCACATTCTACAATGGTAATACGATGATTATAGGCATGAACAATTTGTAATACTTGTTCTAACGCATTGGTAAATTCTGCATCTGTAATGCTACCGCTCATATCGAGGGCTACCCACACATTCGCCTTATGTTGGCGTAATGTACCGGATAATTCCAAACGCTCAGGCTGACGACGATTGCGCCGCATCGTCGTTTTTTTATGACCGCTAGCCACCTTGCCCATCAGTTTTTTAAGATAAAAATACCAAGGTAAGGAACGACGCGTCTTTTGGAATGTATCGATAAGGCTTTTTACATAGCCTTCCATATCTCCTTTTGATGCTTCGTTAATGTAGCGTTCTGTAATTTTATCCATTGTTTCTGTATCGATAGAATCGGACTCATCCCATATATCATGGCTCGAATCGGCATTAAACTCCATCGCCACGATTTGACTAGCATCATCAACGGATACAAAGAGGTCTGGTTTTTCCTGCATTGCCTTGTCAATAGCCTTTGCGTAATACTCCAATGTGCGGAATCGCTTTAGTAACAGTCCATATCTCGCATTTACATTGGCAACAGTAACCGCATCGCGGTCAACATGTTCTAAATAATCATTGACCACCATATCCATGGCCATGTGAACAGCTTTTTTATTAAACCGTTGACTAAGTTCTTTCACCCGCATCAAATGAGCCGATATGACATGTAATATTTCTCGTTTAATGCCATCTTTCATAACGTCTGGCGGTTGTCGTAGCATGATGAAAGGGTTTACATATAGCACATAGCCACCATGTTTAATGTTGATACCAAAAGCGCTAGTCATGTCTAATCGTACACGATGCGTCATTTGTAGATAAAAATAGCCAAAGAATTGATCCTCATCGAGCAATAGACTATTTACATCATGTAAGATATGCCATAACCGTTGCTCATAGCCATCGGCTAGTACATGTTGTGTCAATACATCAAGGTTTGTACCTTCGCCATCATACAGTTCCGTTAATCCCTTGCCTATCGTGTCAATATGACTATCCGACATATTGTGATTTACCATATCTACAGCAATATCTTCTGCCTGTTGTCTATGCACTGGATGTTCATCTACATATGCTTGATAACGCGCATATAATTGCTCATACAATGCATCCGCATCACGAGCAATCTGATTACGCTTTCTATGCCATCGATCGAGTTCCTTAATAGCCTCTTCATCGTAGCGTCCAGTCTTCTCCCATCCGTCTATATGAGTGAGCAGGTCAGATGCATCCCGAATATCATCTTTATCTAAATTTCGATTCATAATTTTCTACCTGTCATATGTACTTTCACAATTAACGATTGGCTTCAAAAAACGTTTCAATAAAGAGATCATCCTCAATAGCATAGCTATACACATGAGCATATGTGTTGCGTAAGTCTTTCATAACAGCCATGCGTAAATCGCCTGGATACAATGTGATGAACTCAATAAAGTGATGTACCTCTTCTGCATTACTATTGCGATTCAAACGATACAACATATTTTTCGCGGATACATAGAGGCGAGTAGGACTTTCACCATTAACACGTTCTTGCAATGACATAATGGCCCCCGGTTTATGTACAGCCTCTAACACATCATCAAAAGAAATCAATGGCTCTTGCTCAGTTTCAACGAAATTGACGAAGGCCTCCGCAATAAGTTTACCCACATTACCGCGAATTACATTTTGAAATACATCACGACTGTAACCACCTTCCTTATAGATACCATAAATATGAGATATCCGTTCAAAGGAACGCGGTGTCGCATCGATATCATCTTCGTGACGTTGATTTAAATAATCTGGATACGAGGAGATAAATTCCACCACCTTATCTTCAATGCCGGCTGAAATAGCCCAGTCAATCCATTGCATATAATCCGCTTCCATATAAAGCCATACAAAACGGTTTTGTTGAGCTGGGTCCATATCAATCGTTTGGTAGTCAAAGGAATCCTCTGGGTTCATAGCCGCAATGATGCGCACATCATCGCTCAAAGCAAAGCCATTAATTTCTCGGTTCAAAATTAAATTCATCAATTCTTGTTGCACCGCATGCTCTGCCCGATTGATTTCATCGATAAACAGCAACACATGTCGACCGGCATTAACAGCCCGTGATACATGCTCTAATGTATGATGCACGGCATACACGGTGGTCTTTATTTCTTTAACCATACCATTACTATCTTTATGGGATACAGTTTCCACAGTAGGCAAACCGCCTATTTCGCCTTCTTTTAAAAGATTGCCATCAATGGTGACAAGTTCCCAATCGTGTACCTCTGCTACGCGCGCTGCCAGTGATGTTTTACCAATCCCCGTTTCACCGACGAGCAATGGTACTTGATTAGCGGCTAGTACCAATTCCACACTAG
The DNA here is from genome assembly GCF_041431535.1 of Veillonella sp. 27098_8_77. NCBI lineage: Bacteria > Bacillati > Bacillota > Negativicutes > Veillonellales > Veillonellaceae > Veillonella > Veillonella sp. 27098_8_77. The sequence continues at coordinate 4,607 of NZ_JAPVXW010000018.1, forward strand.
CCATTGTATCTGTAAAATTCATTATGACTCCTTCTTAATTAATATAGTAAATACTGGTCAATAGCAATTTTCTTTGCCTCTATAGATCCGTATACATCTACTAATGACAATATATCGATGGGCCATGTTGATTGACGTCCACCAATGGCAGGATTGCTTACAAGTTCCCGCACATAGCGATCTTCTACAGCAGGATTTGCAATCATTTCAGTTATAATTTGTCGAACCATATCGACGGTAAGTCCTAGTTGTTTTGGTACATACCCAAGTATCAATGTAGAAACCTTCAATAGCTCTACCACTGTATCTAAATCTAGATTCGTAATTTGACGCATAGCCTGTGGATCTTGTAACACGGCGGCTTTCAAAATGTCCAATGTCGGATTCTGGATATAGCGCAATGCTAGATAATTAGATTTTACAGCCGCCATTTGAACCCGCTCTGATGGATTGGCAATATATTGCAACGCATCATATTGTGTTTCTACAGCCCTTAACTGTAATTCCTCTGATGGCTTTGTAATGTATCGAATGGCCCATCCCGATTGGTCTAAGGCAATGCAAACTACTTCATCTGATGGATGTTGAATATACTCAAGTACCGCCCAATCTTGTTTGACCAATGAAATCAATAATTCGTCACTTGGATTGTCCACATATTGAATGGCCCGCGGCGACTGTGCTAACGCAGTTTCAATCACTCGCTGAGTAGGATTTTTAATGTACTGTAATAGCATCCCATTTTGTTCCACACATACTAGTTGCATACCCTCTGTAGGATTAGGGATATTGCGTATGCCATGAGGATTGTTTTTGAGAGCCGTTATATATTGTTCTTCTGTCATACTATCCTTCATTTCTATCTAAAAAGGCCATACGAATACGTATGACCTATACTGAATTCTATTCTATTATATCATGTTTTTTCGATGTAATTATATTTCTTTCGTATACTAACTACTTAGTTAACTCATCTAAATCAGAATTATTCCCAATTACGAGTAATTTGTCATCTTCTGAAAGTATAGCTGTTGGATCCGGTGGCACATCGAGGCCTGTACTGCGTCTGATCCCTACGGCATTAAGATTATATTGCTCACGCAATTTAGAATCTTTTAAACAACGGCCGACCATGAACGACGGCATTCTGATTTCAATGAGGCTAATATTTTTAGATAGTTGTAAATAGTCCATCACATGTTCTCGCGTTAACGATTGAACAAGTCGCAACGCCATATCATACTCAGGATAAATAACCTGATCTACGCCGATTTTTTTAAGCATTTTACCTTGCAGGCTATTTTCTGCCTTAGACACAACCTTAGGGATATGCATTTCCTTGAGAAGCATGGATGTCATCAAATTAGCTTGGATATTGCCACCAATGGCTACAATGACCATATCAAATTGACTTAATGCCAATGCTTTAATCGCCTCTTCATCAGTAGTGTCCGCTACGATGGCATGTGTAAGATAGGGAGATATTTTTTGTACAACATCTGGATTGATATCTACGCCTAGCACCTCATGATTCATGGATGCCAACATCTTGGCAATGGTCGTACCGAAGCTACCAAGACCTATAACAGCTATTGTTTTTTGTTTCATTATGTACCTCTTTTAGATGTATTGTCATCTATCGTTATAACATTACATTCTCTTCTGCATAAGAAATCGGCTTATTCGGCTTTGTCCTTAACGCCCAAGTTCCAATGACGGTCATGACACCCACACGGCCTGTAAACATGACCAAAATAAGAACCCATTTACTGCTTTCAGATAAATCAGGCGTAATTCCCGTCGTAAGGCCCACTGTACCAAATGCGGACGTAACCTCAAAGAGCAATCGGATAAAGTCGAACGGCTCATCCCATGCTAAATAGCACGTAGCTAACAATACCAATAATATGGAAAGGAATATAATCCCATTCGCCTTAAGAACGGTAACCATAGATATGCGTCGGCCGAATACCTCTACATCTGAGCGGTTGTTAAACAATGTACACGATGCTAAGATGGCAACCATAACAGTACTGATTTTAACACCACCGCCCGTAGAGTTTGGACCGGCCCCAATAAACATGAGGATAATACTGACAAACAGTGTGATAGGATGCAGTTGACTATAATCGACAGTAGCTATTCCCGCTGTACGTGGTGTTACGGATTGAAAGATGGCAGCCATTACCTTATCCCACATAGGCAGAGGGCCAAAGGTCTTTGGATTAGCCCATTCTACACCGAGGAATATAATAACTCCTAGGACAATCAATAGAGTCGTACCGATAAGCATAAGTTTGGTATGCAGTTTTAAATCTGCGAAGCGTCTCACCTTGCGATGGGACCATATATCAAAAGCTGCTAAATAACCAAAACCACCGATAATAATTAAGGCTATCGTATTAATATTAAATAATACATCACCCACCATTTTATAGGGCAGATTATTGTCAAAAAATATAAATCCTGCATTACAAAATGTAGAAATAGCTTGCATAAATCCTATATAGAGCGAATCATCACCTATATATGGATGTAGTTGAATAGCATACAAAATTCCGCCTATACATTCAATGGCTAATGTATAAATAGTTAATTTTTTCGTTACATGGAGAAGACCCGCCATCCCATCTTGACCTACGTCTTCTGACAGTAACAATCGGTTCTTAAGGCCTACCCGTTTTCCCAATAGTACGGCAACAATGGTTGTAAAGCATACAATGCCAAGTCCACCTAATTGGATAAGGATAACCATAACAATCTTACCAAACAAGGACCAGTGATAATAAGTATCCACAGTAGCGAGCCCCGTTACGGATACACAAGATACAGCAGTGAAAGCTGCATCAACAAGGGCTGTACCTTGTCCTTGTGTACTCGCTATAGGCAACATAAGAAGAAGAGTTCCCACCGTCATGACCGCTAAAAAGCTAAGTGCTAGCAATCGATATGGATTCTGTTGCATATATCGTTGCACATGATGCGGTCTATGTTTTTGCCACATAGGTCTACTCCAATCCAGCTAGGTTACATGCTGATTTTAACGATGGTAACGCACTACGCCCACCGATGCCCTGTGTATTGAGCGCAGACACAGCAGACGCAAAAATAGCAGCAGACTCTAACTGTTTATGTTCTAATGTGCGTAATATATCTATAGGCTGTACGGATTCATCATGCGGTGCATGAACTTTGCGAATCGACGCAGCCAGTTTCGATAAGAATGCACCGTGGAAACTATCCCCAGCGCCAGTCGTATCTACTACATGCTCTTGCGGAAATGGTTGACAGCGATATGCCGTTCCATCAGGCCAAACAAAATAACTGCCATTGGCCCCATCGGTAACACCTGCTATTAACGCCCCTCGGTCATGAATGATGCGACAAGCCTCTTCTAAATTAGTAGTCCCTGTATATTTTTCTGCATAGTCGCGCGCCACAATAACGACATGAGATGATTCGGTAATTGGTTCCATGTCATCATCATATCGTTGAGCACCGCCATCTAGAGATATAATAGTACCACTTTGCCTAGCTATATCTATAGCGGTACGCATCAAATGGCGATGGCGCCCATTGATATGCACTATGGATGCATTTTCTATTAATCCCTGATAATCGCTTAAGAATTCTGGCTCAGGCGCTGTAGAACGTTCAAAGAATACAGCTCGTTCCCCGTTCTTCTCTTTCACAAGAATCGTTGCTGTTCCACTCTTAGCATCCGCATCAACTTGGATGCCCTCTGTATTGACATTATATTTTTGAAAGTCCTCTAGAATATAGCGTCCAACCATATCATTACCGATACGGTCAATCATGAACGTGCTAGATCCATATTTACCAGCCGTGGCTAGTGCAGTCGCCACCGGACCGCCGCCATCCATAGTTGACGCGATGGCCTGTTGCACCTCGCGCCCTGTTGGAAAATGATCAACTACGATGAATCGATCTAAGGTACTAGCCCCAATACCAACAATATCTATCACTTCGTTAGGAAATGTATTCATACTAACCTCCTAATACCTTGTATAACTATATGTACAGAATACATTCCGACACATAAAAAGTAAACCCTAGGCCACAATATATTCTAGCTGAACCGAGTAGTCCAGTTTAAAGAATAGATTGTAATCTAGGGTTTTAATACTAAGATAAAACGTACCTGTCAATGTTTGTAGATATTTATATGAGAGGTTGTTAGTGATAATTAGGACATCATACGTTCCATCATGTATTCAATTTCATCAGCACTTAGATTGTACATGGCTTGTACCATGCGGTTAGCTGATTCACCAGAGGCACCACTCTTAGCAATTTCCGCTTTCGCTTTCGCAATAAGAGCCTCTTTACGTTGTACCTCTGTATCTTCATCTGTTGGTACCGAAATATTGGCTTTACCTTGGCCAATACCACGGACCTCTTGGTTAGGATTTTCTTTAGATGTAGTCTTCGTATCTTGGGCCGCTACGGATTCTAAGGCAAAGGAGTTTTTACCAGTTAACACATATTCCATAGCCTCCAATGTACTTTGCGTAATATTAACAGTCCAGAATTCACCAGCTGATGTCAATTTGTATAATAATCCATTATACGAAACTAGGCCTCGTTCTTCCCAAAGTTTATACAACCAATTCAATTCATCTAAACGAGAATCCATAGATACTAATGTATTGATGTTCAAATAGCCTTGTTCCAATTGACTTACTACTTGATTGACAAATGGTTGTAAATCACTTTGTTTCATAAGTGCCATGAATGGTTTTTCACCACGACTCACCATATCTTCGTATGGTTTAAGTGCACGATGAAGCATCATACCATAGCCATCTACATTACCGCCAGCACCACTGCCAAATGGGAACATCGGTACGCCAGCTTTCGCTAAAATATTATATAAACTACGTTCACGGTTATTAGCACTCCAGTGTGCGGCACTCAATCTACGGTATGCACGAGCATCTAAATATGTACGACCAAATTCGAACATATCCCCTTGCATAGACGTTGTGGCTGCAGGTGGTACCTTACCGCTTGCAATATCGCGGTTTAGGTCACTACCATCAAATACGTTCAATTGATATAAATCGGCACCATCTACACCAGAACTTACTAAATCAGCTAAGTCTTGTTCCCAAACCTCCATTGTTTGACCTGGTAAACCATAAATCAAATCAATCACAACGGAACATTGACCATAGGCTTTTAAAGCCGCTAATCGTTCTAGTACCGTTTCTTTTGTATCTAAACGACCTACCATTTGGCGTACTTCAGTATTAAAGGATTGAATGCCGATGGACATACGGTTAACACCATTATTCATCCACACTTCAAGATTTTTAGGAATCAAATCATGAATACGGCCTTCTAAAGTCAATTCATAGTCATTGGCGAGTGGTAAATATTCCTTAATCGCCTTTAATAAACGCTCTGAATTTGCTGGAGATAAGGATGTCGGTGTACCACCACCAATAAATACGGCATGGATAAGCCCATCCTTTAAGCGTGGACTTTCACTAGCCAACTTAAGTTCCCCAATGAGGCCATCAATATATTTATCTTCAATACTTTGACTGGTACCATTTTGGAAGAATCCACAGTACGTACATTTTGTCTTGCAGAATGGAATATGTATATAAGCACACTGCATTTGCCCCTTCTTAGGAGTACCACGCATTACAGTGTCCCATACAGATTGCGATTCCTTCGGTGAAATTAAAGTCCCATTAAGGCCGGCGTGAACAACGCGCTTATGAGGAAAGGCGCCACTCATAGGGTTATCACAGGCCAATCCTAGTTGCAGATTCCGTTGTTTTTCTGGAATTGATTCGAAAAAACTCGCTAAACTCATACGTTTCCCCTTTCACTCGTTAGCCTTGCAACTTTGCAAGCACAGATCTAGCAAATTCTTTGGCATTTGCAAAATCTTGTTCATCCGGATGCGTTTCTGCCGCCTTATGCAATGCATCACGTTCAGGGCTTTTGCCATGAGCAGATCCTGGCGGGAACATTTTATACATCATCTCGATAACCTTAGGATCGATTTTGCCTTGGCATACAAAACCATCTACGAGAGATTCTTTATTAGGCAATAAGGCAGATACCTTCTCAATACTTTCACGAGCATGATCAGAATCGGCATACATACCTAGAGTAGCAAAGAATACGATATGCTTATTGGTAAGGGTTTCGATTAATTTAGCCGCTTCTTTATTAGCAGTGCCACGATCCACCCAGAAACCTACAAATACGGTATCGTAATCAGCTAAATTTTGAGGTGCCTCTTTTATCGGTACACAAGGTGTACCCTCAGGCATAACAGAGGCCATTACCTCCGCTACGCTTTTTGTATTTCCCGTAAGGGAAGAATATAAAATAATAGTACTCATGTTAATCTCCTTACATTATATATAATTAATCATCGTCATCTGTACCTTCGGATAGGTCAAATCGTACCGGAACAGTTACCGGTTGAATGTCGTCTGTTGGATTTTCATATGGTAATGCACGATTTACCGCAGCCATAGCCTCTTCTCTCAACAATGGATCATCGCCTGATCTAACATATTGTTCAACTGCATTACCATTTGTATCAATACGTACAAATACATAAATTGTTTCATGAACTTCTTTATGTTGGCGAATGTATTGTTGAGGAATTACCTTTTGATTGTTTACGGCATTGTAAAAGCCTTGTTCATCGAAGGCCACATGGGCTCTACCATGTCCACCACCAGAGTCCTTGCCCGTACCAGAGCCTTCACCTTCGCCCTGTCCATCACCAATGCCCGTTCCTGTACCCGTACCATGGCCGCCACCTTCGCCACCGCCAGAGCCTGGACCATTACCGGCACCACCACTTTCACCAGATACATTTGATGTATTTTCACTACCCTTACTTGGGACATCTACCGCATCAGGAATATCCGTCGCTGTAGATGGTTCTACATTCGCTACTACAGCCTTTGTTCTTGCCGCCACTTCATCTGCAGACAATGGTTTTGGGAATAGAGATGACCTATCACCGCCGCCACCACCAGCGTGACCACTACCGCCATCATCGAGCACACTTTGGGTGAGATCGACTTCATAGGTTTCCTGCTCTTGAATAGCCGGAACAACTACGAAAAAGATAACGGCAATAAAGAGAATGATTAGATGAACTACGGCGGATATTATGGCTGCTTTTTTCCATGATATGCCTAATCCCATAGTTATCCTTTCTGTTCTGCTGCAATAGCTAAGCGTTTAACGCCAGCTTGTTTAAGCATGTCCATAATTGCTACGACTTGTCCGTGAGCAGAGCGTTTATCCGCTTGTAATATGACGCTAGCATTCGGATTTTGTGCAATTCGTTCTTTTACCATTGCTTCTGCTGCATCAATGCTCATTGGAACATTATCAATCGTAATATGCCCTTCAGCATCTAATGTAAGCACCACCGGTAATTGAGCCGGTGCAGATGCGGTTGTAGCCTGTGGTAACTGTACAGACAATGCCTTTTGAGCAATTGTTTGTAAGCTATTCATCATGAAGAACACCAATAAGAAGAATATGATATCAATCATAGGGATAATCATGAATTCAGGCTTTGATTTCATACGAAAACTTTGTAAATTCATAGTTATTTCCACCCTTCTCGTTTTGCGGTAATGATGTTAACACACATATTTTCAATTTGGTTAATAATAGAGTCCAAACGATGGCTAAAGAAGGTATACACGATAAAGGCCATAATGGCTACACATAAGCCAGATGCCGTGGCGATAAGGGCTTCCCCTACACCACCAGTAATGGCAGATGCACCAGCACCAGCATCGAGGATACTAAAGGAACCAATCATACCTGTTACAGTACCAAGTAAACCTAACAATGGGGAAATTGTAACGGTTGCACTTAAGTAATCCATATATTTTCTAAAACCTACTGCATCGACGCCCATTTGATCAGAGAATGCCGTTTTCATGCCTTCTTCAGTAGCACCATTTTTCAAACCAGCTTCAGCAATACGGCTAGCGATGGATGGGTTTTCTTTGATTACCTTTTCAATTTCATCCCATTGTTGTAATTTTGCATACTCATTAACCGCATGAGTTACTATATAGGTTTTCCCTGCATATTTACGATAGTAGAAAGTGCGTTCTACGGCGATAGCAATGACCATAAGAGACAAGAATAATAATGGATACATTACATACCCGCCACTATGAAACAAGTGAATGACATAATTTAGATTTTCCATACTAATCAACCTTTCTGTCTATTTATAGACTGCACATTAGAACCTGTACGTTCCTTGAATTCTTGTATAATCGCCTAACTTAAAGCTTTCATTACCATATAAAGTATCTCGTTTATTTGTGCCCTTCGCATCAAATGTATAGAATGCTTCAAGGAGTAAATCCTTGCGCGGTACATAGCCAGCACCGAAGGTAAAGCTGCGAATACCATCGAGGTAACGATCCGGTACAGCACCTGTACCATTACCACCGAGGAAAGAGCCATGAGCGAAGTATTTATAATCGATGAATGCATTCCAAGATTTTGGAACATCGATATCCGCACGACCAATATCGAGGCGAGCCATCCAGAAATGAGGTGTACCACCCATTTGGTGACCTTTCACAGTAAAGTCTGCGGTTCCACGTTCATGGTCATATACAGTATTACCGTTCATGTAGCGACCAAATTTCGATCTATTTTGACCATAATCTACAGTAAGTACTGCACTTTCACCGATTTGATATTTAGCGCCAATGCCAAATACATTAGCTATATTGGAGAAGCTTTGTTCATCATTGCCATTACCATTTGCATTTTGGAATGTCCGTTTACTGCCATTAAAATCACGTAAATACCAGGCTTGTAAACCAAGGCGATTGCCAATTTGTTTCTTCACTTGCACAAAGGCAGCCGTTTCAATAGGTGGAATTGTATCTTTTTCAAGAACAACACCTTCTGTTTGAATGATGTTGCCAATGATTTTACCGATGGCTTCACGAGGCAATTTATTTTCGGATTCTGCATCATGCACAACTTTTTCAAGATTATATAAATAGTTGTACATTGCTGGTGTCATGCCCCAACCATAATCGGAGCTACCTTCACCCCAATCATTATAGGACATTGTAAAGTTCTTATTATAAAGAGCATCTTTAGCATCATAATCGCTAAATACATATTTTCCACTGTCGTATTTATAAGTCTTAGCACCTAGATAACCAGTAAATTCATAGTCGCTAGATGGTTGTCCATAATAATCATAAGATTGTTTAAACGTACCATCTGGTTGTTTAACCCAAACAGTATCTAACTCACTATTATTATAGTTAGACCAGTTATCGGCAGCATTATATTTAGCAATTTCCGCAATAGATTGATTAATATCTGCAGCATGTTGATCAATATAAGCTTTTGGATTTATTAAAGCATCTTTATTATCAGTAGAAACAATGAGTCCCTTAGCCTTTTCTTTTAAGTATTCAGGGTATAAAGAGGAATTCACATTATACATGATTTCTCCAGTTTTATAGAGTTTCTCACCTGTATTCTTATTAGTAATTTCATACATTGCATAGCCGCCAGATGGAATAGCTAAGGAGAATTTCTTATCAGCCATTTCAGATGGATATGCTTTAGTAAGAATATCTTGTAAATGTGCCATCACTTGTGCTTGCTTTTGTTGGGTTTCTACTAATTTATTATTAGCCTTTTCAATCTCTTGATCCCGATTTGGATTACTCCAGCTGAGGTTCAATGATTCTTTATACGCTTCATACTCATCCTGTAAATCCTTAAGCTGTTGATAGAAGTAAATCGTATCTACCTTACCTTTATAGGTAGATTCATAAATGCCTGTTGGGCTATCTGGTGCTGGTGCATCATCACTAGACTTGCTTTCACCATCAGACCCAGTTTTTGTAGCATTATTGATATCATATGGATACTCATCACGGTTAATACCAATTAGCTCAGCTGCTGTTGGCGGTCTAGTAATCACCTCATGTTCCACATGAGTATACGCAGAATCACTAATGCCCGTGCTATGTTTAAAGCTACCTACCCCAATGCGAACTTGGGTATCATTACCATTCCATACGCCGCGAACCCCATCATAGGATTGACCAAACCAATAACCACTAGCACCCATAGGTTCGTTTAAACGACCTACAGAAACATCCCATTTTTTAACATGTCTAGTAAGATCAACCGTATCAAGGCGTTGATGATTGAAACCTTTTGACTCAGATTTTGTCCAACTTGTATCTACACCGCTCATACCGGTCATGCTACCGATAACAGAGAGATTTGTAAATGGGTTAAGACGAGCATCAAATCCGAGGCGAATGCGTTGTTCAAAGCTATGACGATTAGAATCATACATATTTGCCTTAGCAGAACCGATGGCTGAATTAGAACGGAATGGAGATTGCGGACGATTTGTACCATCATGAGACATCCAGCGTGCACGATAATCGCCGATAAATTCAATGCCACGTTCCTTTGTTGTATCAAAATCAGGACGAATAAAGTCAGTTAATTTAACAACTTCGGATATATTTTGTACGCCCGCTTCATTACCGGATGCTCCAGTAGTTACGCTACCATTTGCATTGGCAGTTTTATTACCATCTTTTCCGATTGGCGTAGTCTTAGCATCGCCACCACCAAACTTGAGATTAACGCCGATACGATATACACGTTCTTGCGTTGCTCGGTCATCATCGCGATGATTAAAGATATTATTAATACCAAAGTACATCATGGCATTCTTATTAAATCGTTTTTGAACCATTAAGTTCCAAATGCCAAATGTTTTCTTTTGGTAAACTTGCTTTTTATATACGCCTGCATCGCCGGATAAAATATCTGGCCAGTAGTTACCACCATTATTTAAGGTATTACTATCAAGCATATTGATGTAGTAATCTCCCCAAATAGATCCATTCCAACCAGTTTTTGGATTGTCATAGGTGACACCAATATCTACCTTATGCACTGGTTTATCCAATAATTGACGTGGCATCGTTGGATCGCTCTTATTAATCGCATGCAAATAGGTATATCCTAATTTACCGGACCAATATTTGCCGAATTTTTGTTGCACCTCAGCTTGAAGACCTGTGATTTCAGCCATACCGATGTTTTTAAAGCTATAAATCATGTCCGGAGCACGTTGGTATTTTGCGTCCCCTTTCAAGTACGGTGCAAAATCTTGGAATTCTCCTGTAAAGTAAACCGACATATAATTTTTGATGCGGTTATGGAATACACCAACACGAGCATAGGTATTTTTGTTTTCACCTTCTAAACTCATATCAAAATTGAGCGATTTTTCAGGTTTTAAATTTGGATTACCCGCCCAATACCAACCGAGCTTTGCAACGCCAATACCTACCGGATTAGATGCATACATTTCCCAGTTATACCATAATTCGCCCATGCCAGGCTCCGTATAACCAGTGCCGACATTGGCCTTAAATCGGCGGTGTGGATTACCTTTCACATTGTATGTCATCCCCATAGATGCAGATAAATTGGAGCCAAACAAGCTACTATTATCTAGTCGGATAATAGGTACAAATGTAAGGTTTTTATTCACTTGCCAAGTATCGGAAATATAAGCATTCATCTTGCGAATCGTGCCTTGACCAGTCGTTAATCGTTGGTCGCGATTACGATACTCTTCTAAGAATGCCTTACCATTCAATTTAGGTGCTTTTTTACGCATTTCCGGATCGCTGGACTCACCATATTTAAAATAATCACCTACGATGTTAGAACGAGTATTCGCCATGTCTGGATTTTCTGCTTCTAATCGAGATTTTAATGCGTTATAACGGTTTCTAAAATCATCAGATATAGGTTGATTATTAGGAGATGTACTAGACCAAGCGCTAATAGCCCCTTCGGATAATCCGTAATTTACATAGTCATCATAGGTAATGCCTGGTTTCTGCGCATCCGTTTCAGCACCATAATATTCATAATCCATATCCCATTGCGGCATACCGCTACTGGAATTTATAAATTTATAATCATGAATATGGGAGTACACCTTTACGCTGTTATCCCCTTTTTTACGCACAAGACGATCAAGCTTGTCGACAAGCAAGCTCTTATCATACGCCCAAGGGTCGATATACATGGTACTTGTATTAGGAGAACTCTTTAGGCGACTACCAGAACCTTCTTCTCTAGCATAGCTCACACCATAACTAAGACGATGCTTATTATTTAATTGTGTATTCGCATTGAGACGAACATCTAATTGTCTATGATCGATGTTGTCAATATAGCGAAGCTCATTCGATCCTTCATACGTAGATCGGCCCGTATAATTAATAAGAGCTACGTCATCCTCTTTGATACGAGAATAGTTTGTTTCTACGGTCCAATCGCTTTTACCAGCTTTAGCATTCCATGAAAGATTAATCGTATTACGGTCTGCTGTTCGTTTGAAATGTTGTTGCGGCTCTAAATCGGAATCAGAATGCTTAATGTCTCGTACAAGGTCTTCTGTATATCGATTTAAACGCATTTCAAATTTATTGTTCTTATTCGCTTCATACGTTGCTACAAGACCTATATCGGATGCATCACCATAGTAGCGTAGCACATTGGGTTTAAAGTTATGCTTTGCATAGTCAAAACCCATTCCCGATGCACGGCGTTTAACAGATGCAAGAACCGGCATTAAATCGCGTTTACTACCGGATAAACCAACCTTTAATTTCCCCATCTGTCCAGAATCGGCACGAATGTAAAAGTTTTGGAATGGGAATAAATCACCATCACTCTTGCGGCGCATACCTTCCGCATTTACCTGCAATGTCGGTTTTTTAAGAGCCTTCTTAGTGATGATATTAACGACACCACCCACGGCATCTGAGCCGTACTTAGCACTGGCTGCACCTTGAATAACTTCGATACGTTCCACATTTTCGGCACCTAACCGTTGAACTTCATCAGCGGCACCAGAGTACTTATCAAAGTCCCCCAGTACTGGTTGACCATCTACTAGGATTAATGTATGACGCGCCTCTGCGCCGCGAATCGATACACCGACACGCCCCATAGCATCAACTGTTCTAGACACACCTGTTTGAGTAAATATAATATCTTCGACGGACTTCGCCTGCTTCTTCTCTATCTCTTTCTTGGTAATGATTTGCACTTGCTGTGGATTTAATTTTGCCTCTTCTTCTGCCCAAGTACCTTGTACATGGACCACATCTGTCGTAACGGCTGCATTATCTGCCATGACAATGAGAGGTGCATTTAGCCATAGTGCAACCGCACTAGATAGGACTAAATAGCGTTTTGTACGTTCCCATCGATTCACTGTTGCCTCCTCACAATCCTAATTTTCTCAACTATCCATTTAATTTTACAAAGTATATAACCTATATTCCGGGTATATAAAAATACACTTTGCCAACACAGTAATGACATTGAAAATCATTTACATTTTTATGTTAACAAAGTGTATCTTGTATATCTACTCCGAAAAGACCAAAATTATACGATTTCGATACTTTTGTTAGATATAGTTAAACAATATGTAATTATACTCTACGATAATCACTCGGTGTCATACCGACAAAGTCCTTAAAGGTACTTGTAAATTTACTACCGTTTTCATAACCTACGGCATTGGCAATTTGCAAGATGGATTCATCCGTTTCTTGCAGTAAACGTTTTGCCTCATTAAGGCGACATTCCTTGATGAATTGATGAATCGTCACACCATATACGCCCTTAAAGCAACGCTTTAAGGTTGATGCAGGGACATCAAAGTCACGAGATAAATCATCAATGGTAATGCGTTTGACGAAATTCTTAGACAAATATTTACTTACTGCTTTTACAATATCTACCTGTTGCTTTCGGTAACTTCCTCGTTTTTCATAGGAGTCTGTAGAGATTACAGATAATAATAAAAATATTTCTACAATCTTGAGCTTAAAATAATGAGATCTAATAGGATCTGGCACATTATATAAACTGGAAAAAATTTGGCGAACCGACTCGGTTTCCTCCATCATCATACCAAAGTCTGTATTTTCACAAAATCGATTGGCTATGGCAGCCAAATCAATCTGTGTATCTGCTACAAGGGTATCTAATACATGCTGAGCTCGTTCTACATCTACTAATAGCACTATCCCTTTAAACGATTTTGTAGGGAAGTAATTCTCATGCTGATAGTCAGACCTGATATGCCACCCTAACGACATATCCCCTGGCCCCATATACAAGTATTCTCCAGATGCGAATTTGCATTCAATACGGCCCTCTTCACAATGATTAATTGCAAATGTCTTTGTATGAGATTTGGCGAAAAATTGAATCGATTCACGCTGTACATCGAGGAATAGCAAATCAATACCGTCAAATACGGTATGTCTAGCCATACATACCCCTGATTGTAATTTCATATGAGCATGTTGATTCATAGTATCACCATATATATAAATTATAAACAATATATTATATATTAAGTATTTTGAGATTAATTGTCAAATTCATTTTAGTAATAATTCATGTAATTTTTATTAAAATACAAGTAATATATTCATTTACTCTATATAATGGAATCCGCTAATACGAAAAAATCCCTCGTATTAAAGTATTCTCTAATACGAGGGATTTAGTATATAGCTAGCTATTTTTTTGTTTTAACTACAAATAATAATGCTATAACATGAGCAATCCATACGACCGCCATAATAATAAGGGCAATAGGAATATTCCTAGAAAAATAAGCACCTATTAACATAATTGTAGTTACAGAAGCTAAAATGGACAACTTTGCCCGCAACGTCAATGCTTTATCCCGTTCATATGCACCTACTGTCTTTTTATATAACTGAGACTCTAGAAACATTCTATGAAAGCGTTCAGAACCACGAGCTAAACAAAATAACGTAAGCATATAAAAAGGAACTGTTGGCAATATGGGTAATATGATTCCGGCCGTACCAAGACAAAAACTTATAGCACCAATGATCAGAAATACATATCGAATCACTACATTACTATGTTGCTCAGTTGTTTTCATTATTCCTCTTCTACGTAATTAATAACTTTCCCTTTTGTTTTAATAAAGTTAGGAATAATAAGAACAAGAGCGGCAATAACAACGACAGCATAGATGCCCGCCATGCCAATCCATTCAAAAGCATTACCTAATACGAGGCCCATTACGGCAAAGTCCGCATCACCGAATGTAGTATTTTGGAAACCTAATTGACCTAAAACTGGCAATGCTAGCGCTGGTAAGAATGTAATAGCTAAACCATTAAGGAATGCACCTACTGCAGCACCACGACGACCGCCGGTAGCATTACCATAGATACCTGCTGTTGCACCGCAGAAGAAGTGAGGTACAAGACCAGGAATAATAAGTACGCCACCTACAGCACCTAGAATAAGCATACCAATGATACCACCAATAAAGGAACTAATAAAGCCCAATACAACAGCTGTTGGTGCATAGGTAAAGAATACAGCACAGTCTACAGCTGGGATGGCATTAGGAATAATTTTTGTAGCAATACCTTGGAATGCTGGAATCAAGTCACCTAAGATCATGCGTACACCAGAGTATACGATAGCTACACCTACAGCAAAGTTCATAGCACTCATAACAGCAAATAAATATGGGCTCATAGAACCGGATAGAGTTGCTACGAATTCAGAACCTGCGGCAATAGCTGCGATTAAATAAAATACGATCATAGTCAATGCAGTAGATAGTGTAGAATCACGCAAGAAGCCCCATTTTTCAGGGATTTCAATATCTTCTGTACTTTCTTCTGCCTTACCTACATATTTTGCTACCCATGCAGATAGATAGTAACCTAAACTACCAAAATGGCCCAATGCGATTTCATCACCATCGGTAACTTTAGAAGTATAGCTTTGACCGATGGCTGGAGAAATAGCAGACCATGCCCCCATTAAGAACCCACCTACAAGGATTAACTCAATACCGGATAAACCTGCTGTTCCGAGTACAGCAGACATTAAACAAGCCATAAATAAGCTGTGGTGGCCTGTAAGGAATACGTATTTAAACTTGGTGAAACGAGCAATTAATAAGTTCATCAATAAGCCTACAACGAGGATAGACATCGTTTCAACACCAAGCACCTTTTGTGCTACAGCTACAATAGCTTCATTATTTGGTACAACACCAGTAATATGGAATCCGTGTTCAATCATTTTTCCAAGTGGATCAAGATTGCTAACGATAACACCAGCACCAGCAGCAAGCATTAAATAGCCAAGGATTGGCTTTAATGTACCCGTCATAATCTTATGAAATGGTCGTTTTAAAGCGATTAAACCTACACAGGACATAATACCAATCAACAAGGCTGGCTGACTCAATACATCTCGTAAGAATTCTAATATCATTTCCATAGAACTATCTCCCCTATGAATTACTTAGCGATTTCTTGTAATCGTTCCAAAATATCTTCTTTAATTTTCTTTTTATTAATATAACTGCGTACAATAGCTACATTCTTATCTTCAAATTGCTCTGCTAATTCTTTCACAGTTACGATTAAATCAGCTTTACGACCTTGAGCCGCATTAAAGTCGATTGATTCTACTTGTGCTTCAATATTATTTTCTGCACAAATTTCTTCAATTTTCATTTTTAACATCAAGCTAGAGCCGATGCCATTACCACATACAGTTAAGATGGAAATCATAGTATACCTCCCTAAAAATTACGCATCTTCTAAATGTTCAGATAAAAATTGTTGTACATCTTCAATACTTTCAAAATTAGCAGACGCATCAAGAAATTCTTCATCTTCAAAGAGCGTCGCAATATCTGTAAGTAATTGAATATGTTCATCCTTATTCGGCGCACACAAAAATACCGCTACTGATACAGGGTCATTCTCTGGGCTACCAAAATCGATCGGTTTTTCCAATGTAACAAGGGCTGTCCCTACTTGTTTAGCCCCCATTTCTGGGCGCGCATGAGGCATGGCAAGCCCCGGTGCCAATAC
Organism: Veillonella sp. 27098_8_77; assembly: GCF_041431535.1. NCBI lineage: Bacteria > Bacillati > Bacillota > Negativicutes > Veillonellales > Veillonellaceae > Veillonella > Veillonella sp. 27098_8_77. The sequence goes on from NZ_JAPVXW010000018.1 coordinate 21,637, forward strand.
GATATAAGGGCCCATCTCGCGAACGACTTCAATCATAGCCTCTGTATATGTAGGCTCTGTAAAGCCAGCATCGACCATGAGTTGACCACCATGACGGATTACATCTTCCCAGGTCTCTGCAGGATAATGAAAGGACACATTATCCTCTGATAGTAAATCTTGTAACAAGCTAACACCTCCTATACTTACAACTTGTATACTCATATTATAGCTAGGTATAGTTAAAATGCCTATACCTTATGTATTTATTTACAATAAAAAAAGTTAGACCCAATCGGGTCTAACTTTCACCTATTCACATGGCATGTATAAGAGTTGCTATTATTGGAAGAGTATAAAAAGATATTTTATATACATATACCATGTCAATATTTAGTTAATCAAGTACTCTTAGTTGCTTATTAGATGCATCTGTACGCATTCTAATAGCCTCTATCAGTGGTTTCAAGATTTGGTATTCCTCATCAGTCAAGCGGAATGAACGACATTCGCGCTTGCAACTACGAGGTCTACGACCAGAACCTTCTCTCTGTCCGCCCCATGTCATTAGCATATACCTCTCTCTATGGACTATTATATTGTTATCTTTCACAATATTTAGTATATGCTATTTTATGCGGATTTTCAAGATTTTTATTCAGATTTATAAATAATTAATTATTTGCTTCAGCTGCCGCTTTTGCTGCTTCTGCAGCCTTTTTCAAATTAGGCACAGATGTTGGACATGTAGCCGGTGTACATGCACCATTAGGACCTAAATCTTCAGCGCGGTTTACAAATGTAGTATGCAACATATGATGTGCTTTATGGCTCAATGGTTTACCTTCAAAGAACTCAGCATATAATTTTTGGATATCTGGATTATCGCAAGAAGATTTAATCGCCACTTCGCTATCGCGCGTATACAAGGATGCAATACGAGCTTCACGAGCTTTATCGGCCATCGGTAATTTAACACGTGGTTGACCACCACCACCGATACAGCCACCACGGCAAGCCATAACTTCGATGAAATCATAATGGATATTTTCTGCGCGCATACGTTCAATGAATTTACGCAAGTTGCCAGTACCATGAACAGCTGCTACATGTAATGTTTTATCACCAATCACTACATCGGCCTCACGAGCACCATCCATGCCACGAATTGCTTCGAATGGAATTAATGTGCTAGGTGCATCTTCACCTGTAACGAACTTATAAGCAGTACGCATAGCGGCTTCCATTACACCACCAGTATTACCGAAGATGATACCGCCACCAGATGCTTCACCCATCAATGGATCAAATGTGGAATCTTCCAATTCGTCAAAGTTAACTTCTTCTGCACGCAACCATTTTGCAAGTTCACGCGTAGTAATACAGTAATCTGTATCGCGCATTTCTGGTACATCCCAGTAATCGGCAGATGCATTTAATTCATCACGACGAATTTCAAATTTCTTAGCTGTACATGGTGTTACTGCAACTGCAACGATTTGTTTTGCATCGATGCCCATTTTTTCAGCAAAATATGTTTTTTGCGTAGGTGCTTGCATAGCAATTGGACTCTTTGCAGTAGATAAGTTTGGTAAAAATTCTGGGTAGAATGTTTCAGCGAATTTTACCCAAGCAGGACAGCAAGATGTGAATTGAGGCAATTCACCGCTTCCATTAAGAACACGTTCAACCAACTCGGATGCTTCTTCCATGATAGTCATGTCTGCACCAAAGTTTGTATCAAGTACATAATCGCCACCCAATTTACGAAGGGCCGCAACCATTTTACCTTCTACGAATGTACCAGCGTCCATACCGAACTCTTCGCCTAAACCAACGCGCACAGCTGGTGCCGTTTGGAAGACAACGATTTTATTAGGGTCTGCAATCGCAGCCTTAACTTCATCGATTTCAGAACGTTCATTAATAGAATCAAATGGACAAATGGATGCACATTGACCGCAATGAATGCAGATTGGATGATCTCCATTTGTTGTCAAATCGTAATAGTCGAATACGCCCATATCAACAGCGCACGCTTTACGACATAAGGAACAATTTTTACATTTGGATAAATCTTGCACAATGGCAATATTGCCTTCTTCAATAGGCACACGACGATCTAAAAATTCGTACTTACTCATGTTTCCTCCTACTTAGGTAACGTTGTTATCGTTAATCGATGAAATTATACTACAAAATGTGATTTTTATCAATGATTCTGAAAGTAATTCCTATGCATATCAGGTATTAAAAAATCGCATGAAATAAAGATTTATAGACGTTCTTCTAATTCCATCCATCGTTCAGTCAATGTATCGATTTGAGATTGTGTCTCTTCTCGTTCAGCCATGAGGGTCTGCATTTTTTCATAGTCCGTACCGGCTTGGCTAATCATGACATCCAACCCTTTAACAAGATGTTCTAGTTTTGGTAGTTCCTCCATAATCGATGCATATTCTGCCTCTTCGGCCTTATTAAGGCCTTTCTTTACAGGACTTTCTGTATGACTAGATTCAGTACTAGAGGATGCACCAATGGTATCCGTAGAATCAGAGGATGCTTCTGTGCTATGCACATTAGAGTGCTGTTGTTCAGGTACATAGAATGGTGAATTATTACTTTCACCCATGTCAGCCTTATAATCAGAATAAGATCCTTGCACGATATCAATGTGACCATTGCCGGTAAATACAAATAATTTATCTACCACACGATCAAGGAAATAACGGTCATGACATACGGTAATAATGACGCCACTGAAAGAGTCGAGAAAGTCCTCAAGCACCTCTAATGTAGGAATGTCCAAATCATTGGTTGGTTCATCCAAGAGAAGCACATTCGGCGCACTCATAAGCAATTTTAAGAGGTACAATCTACGCCGTTCACCACCGGACAATTTGCGGATTGGCACACCATGTAATTCGGGTGTAAATAAAAAGCGTTCCAAAATCTGCCCTGCACTCAGTGTCGTTCCATCACCGAGCGCCATATAGGTATGATCCTCTTTTATATAATCAAGAACGCGCATATTTTCATCAAATTCTGGTAATTCCTGTTTAAAATGCGCAATACGGACGGTTTCGCCCTTTCCTATGGTCCCCGATGTAGGTTCATAGGTACCATCTAAGACCTTCATAAATGTCGACTTACCAACTCCATTAGGGCCTACGATACCGATGCGATCATGACGTACCACGTGGTATGTAAAATCATCAATCATAGGGCGCCCGTCAAAATCAAAGGATAGATGTTCCATATCAAAAATAGTTTTGCCTAAACGTGTCTTCAAGGCAATAGGGTCCATCTGATCCGGACGTCTGGTTTTCTCCATTTTTTTAAGTGTTTCATACCGTTGTAAACGGGCCTTTTGCTTTGTACTGCGTGCCTGTGCACCACGGCGAACCCATTCGATTTCCCGTTTTAAAAATTGACGGCGTTTCTCTTCAGTCGCAGCTTGGCGTGCCTCACGGTCTGCTTTCAATTCGATAAATTTTTCATAATTTCCTTCGTACTCATACATATGACGATTAGATAATTCCAAAATGCCATTACATACGGAGTCTAGAAAATACCGGTCATGGGTACTAATTAAAAGACCACCTTGACGATTACTCAAATACGTTTCGAGCCATTCAATACTATCCTCATCCAAATGGTTGGTCGGTTCATCTAAGAGGAGCAAATCACAAGGATATAATAAGGCTTGTCCTAATGCTAATCGACGTTTTTGACCTCCTGATAGGAGGCTAACAGACAGGTTTACATCGTGAAAGCCTAATTTATTCAAAATAATACGCGCCTCTTGCTCTACTTGCCAACCATCTTGAGCATCCATTTCCTCTAAGCACTGCATGTAGCGGCGTTCAATATGCTCATCGGACACACCTTGCTCTTGTATATAATGATAATCACGACTGGCCTTATCAAAACGCTTTACAAGTTGCAATCGTGGATGGTCCCCATCCAAAATAGCTTCTAACAAGGTATTCCCTTCATCAAAAACCGGCGTTTGTGCCAAGTAATGAATGGTGGCCTTACCATTGCGTTCAATAGTCCCTTTATCGCTTTCCATCTGACCTGTTAAGATTTTTAAAAACGTAGATTTACCGGTCCCATTAATCCCTACGAGACCCAAACGTTTTTGATCCGTAAATGTAATGGACACATCGGTAAATAGCAATCGCGTGCCATATGATTTCTCTATATTCTGTAAACTGATTACGTTCATTACCGTACTCCTCTGCTTTCATTCTGTTACTTATTATACTACAGATTTTCATTGACAGTCATACACCGCATCAGTAGAATACAGATAGATACATAGACAGTTACGCGATACGCGACATAGTGACTATAAACTATAAGGAGGTCCTCATGGCAACAGATGCAGTATTAGATTTTTATGATGCTCTAGATTTTGAAATTATCGACTTTGACGGATATGACACACTTTTTGTGGAACTATTAGACGATGGCACCTATGCCACCGTATCCGACGATGATGGTCACATGCCAGACACGCTAGATACACCCATTGTATTCAATGTCTATGACGATACAGATTCATTCCAATGGAGTGTGAGCCTTAATGACTCTCATCAATTACAAGCACTACTGGAGGAACATAGTGCAACCGAAGAATTCTTAGAAGCATTACAAACAATTCGCACAGAGAACATTGAAAACTATCAATAATCAATCACGAGAATAAATAAAAGGTCATCCCCAAGCTATTGGATACCTAATCCATACTATATGGTAGGTACAATACGTTTGGTAGATGACCTTTTTTATTTATAACGCTTCTAATTCACACTTTGCTGAAAGTGCCTCTTGATTCGCATCAAGAATCATAATGAGTTTATTGACGATATTGGCAGCTCCATCTACATGCCATGCACGCGCTTGTTCTGACATTTGTTGTAACCGTAGAGGATTAATTAATAGAGCGGCAACTACGTCCTCTAGATTATGTATATCTCTAGCCCAACGTGCGCAGCCCCTTTCCTCTAATAGTGCTGCATTGGCCTCTTCTTGGCCTGGAATGGCATTAAAGAACACCATAGGTAGTCCAATCGTAACAGCCTCCATACATGTCAATGCCCCCGGTTTTGTAACGAGCATCGTCGATGTGTGCATAAGCTCTGAAATATTAGACGTATATCCATATACGGTAGTTTTCGTATTCATACGGACGCTTAAATTTACCAATGATTCATAAAGGGATGTATTTTGTCCAGCTACGACAGTAATCTCATCGATACCATCGACAGCATCTAAATGTTGGAGGGCAATCTCTAGTGAGCCCAATCCTAAACCACCACCCATAACGAGAACCTTAACAGGTGATTTCATTTCATAATGATCAATAGCGTCCTTAAAGAATGATCTGCGCACGGGAATGCCAGATACATGAATCTTATCTTGTTCTATCCCTACAGCTGTCATTTCCCCTACCATGTCTTCAGTAGCGACAAAATAAGTATCCACTTGCGGATAAATCCAAAACTGATGACTACTAAAGTCCGTTAAAATAGCCACTAGCGGTACATCAATAAGACCTTGACGCTTCAAAATACTAGCAGCACCACAAGGAAATGGATGGGTAAATACAATGACATCCGGTTGTTCTTGTTGAATCAATTTCAACATACGACTTTTTAGAATGTAGGACAAAACGGTTTGTAAAATCGTCCCTTTTTTCTCACCCTTTGATACGCGATAAATCATATCGTATAGCATGGGAAATACGTCAATCATCTTGATGTATGTTCCCTTAATAAGATGTTCTACCGACAAGGTTTCCGTATCAAGAAAATCCACATGGCTAATCTCAGCCTGTGGTTCTTTTAATTTCCAATATTCTTCTATCGCCCGTGCGGCCTGCATGTGCCCTGTTCCAATCGAGGCGGACACAATGAGAACCTTCCGTGAATGTTCTGTAGTCATAATCTATCCTTTCCTAGTGATTATACCACATAAACAAGAAAAAATAACATAGACGAAAAAAGAGACCCTATCGGGTCTCTTTTACATCTTATTCAGATTATTTTTTGCGTTTTTTTGCAGGAGCTGCGTTAACTTGTTCTTTCAAACCTTTACCAGCTTTGAATGCAGGAGATTTGGAAGCTTTAATAGTGATAGTTTTACCGTTTTGTGGGTTGCGGCCTTCACGAGCAGCGCGTTCACGAACTTCGAAAGTACCGAAGCCGATAACTTGAACTTTACCACCAGCAGCTAATTCTTCAGCAACTGTGTCGAATACAGCTTTAACAGCTTTTTCAGCGTCTTTTTTAGTCAATTCAGTTTTTTGTGCAACACTTGCGATTAATTCTGTTTTGTTCATGACAGAACCTCCTTAAAAATACAATACCCGAGATTACTAACATACCTCTAGGTTACTTTTCCTGCACTTTAGCCTCCTCCCAAAAAGCATCCAGCTCAGCTAATGAAAAGTCTTCCCATGAGCGATCGCTTTGGTTAACACAAGCTTCTACATGTGAAAAACGCTGTCGGAACTTAGTGTTTGTGCGATTCAGTGCATTTTCACCGCTTATTTTATACCATCTAAATAGATTAATCAAGGAAAAAAGCACATCTCCTGCCTCTTTTTCCATATTTTCTCTATCTTTTAAGGCTACGGCCTCCTTAAATTCACTGATTTCTTCCTGAACTTTTGCCCAAATCGGATCGAGTTCATCCCAGTCAAAACCTACCTTTCCAGCCTTGTCCTGTAGCTTTTGAGCAGCCACCAATGCAGGTAAACCCTTGGATACACCATCTAATACACTTTTTCGTATATTTCCTTTTTCTTGAGCCTTTAATTCATCCCAAGTGTATATTTTTTCCTTATTATCAGGATTTTCTTCTGGAAATACATGAGGGTGACGATGAATCATCTTCTTAGTTACATCATTTATTACATCTTGTAATGTAAAATCACCCGATTCTTCAGCAAGGCTACTATGAAACACAATCTGTAATAATACATCACCCAGTTCTTCTCGCAGATTATCCATGTCTTTATTATCAATGGCATCTACTACTTCATAGGTTTCTTCAATGAAATAACGGCGTAATGATTCATGCGTTTGCACCTTATCCCAAGGGCATCCATTAGGGGAGCGCAACTTTTCTACCACCTCAACCAGAGGCTGTATATCAATATTGGTCTTCATAGATTCGATTTTCCTCCACTTGGCGTTTACGCAATCGTTTACCGATAACAGGCATGTGATACATATCATCCATTACAATGGTCTTCGTAATCCATAGAGATAAAATATATACAACCAGCGCAACAAGGATAGATATAGCTACAGCACCACCATTACCGACCATATCAACAAGGAACATAAAGCTAACTTGTGTAGCACCACCCATGGACATGGCTGAAATAATGATTTTCAATAGGTTCATACATTGGATAACACTCCCTACATACCGCTTGACGAATACAAGATTAATCAATGCAGCAATAGCAAAGTTTAAGTTCGTAGCCCATGCAGCACCATTGATACCGAGTTCAATGGATCCAGTCAATTGATAATCTAAGATGGCTTTCACCATGAGCCCTATAAAAATAGACATCATAGGGATAACGGTACGACCTAAGCCTTGTAATATACCGGCCGTAATCTGTTGCCAACCTAAAAAGATGATGCTAAGACTAATCACGGCAATGACAGGGCCCGCATTGGGCGTCGCATAAATAAGCTGTGAAATAGGCGTAGCCAATACGCATAAACCTATGCAGGCCGGTATAGCAAATAGATTCGCAATTTTCATGGCCGTGCTAGCACGCTCGATTATACGTTCATTATTCCCCGTTGCATGTGCTTCAGACACGGCCGGTACGAGGCTCGCAGCTAGAGCTGTCGTCAAAATAATTGGTAAACCTATGAGCGACGTAGCCATCCCTGTCAAATACCCAAATTGTGTAGTTGCCTCATGCAAATAGTATCCAATATCCATCAATCGTTTCGGAACGATGAATGTATCAATGAGAGAAACCATGGGCAACATAATATTAGCCATAGAAACAGGTATGGCCAATGCGAATAATCGTTTTATGACCGACCTATTAGATTCTACAGGCGCCGCCTCATTTTGATCATTTAGCATCTGCTGACGCAAACTACGTTGAGACCTATAAAAATACACGAGTACGATTAAACCGGCTAAGACGCCTGGAAATGTGGCAAAGGTAGCGCCACCTGCGGCCAGATGTAATCCGGAATCAATAAAATAGTACGCCAGCCCCACCATGGACCCTACGCGAAAGATTTGTTCGAAAACCTGACTAGTTCCTGTAGGCACCATGTATTGAAAACCTTGGAAATAGCCTCTAAAACAGCTCAAAATGGTAACGACAATGATAGCCGGCGATAATAATTGGATTGGTATCAACGCCCGCGGATCGGTTATAATATTCCATTTAACGAGCCATTCTGCACTGGCATAGAGGCCCACACTAAATATAATGCCCACTAGCGTAAGTACGCGCAAGGATACATTAAAAACTTGTTGTACCCCACGCATATCGCGATTTGCCAATTTCTCAGCAATCATAATGGAGATGGCCACAGGAATCCCGGCAGCCGAAATACTAACTATAATCTGGTATATCGGATAGGCCATCATATAGAGACCTATCCCCTCGCCTCCAAGAATACGAGCGACGAGTACCTTGCTGAAAGCACCAATAATTTTAACGATAACACCAGCTATGGTTAAAATCATGGCCCCCTTTAAAAATCGGTTCATAGGCCCCCCTTAGATTTCTTTGACAACTCCTTCATCACCGCTTCTGTAATCGTTAAAATAGATCCCTTTAATCCATTCAAACTAATATATAATGACGCAGGTTTTGTGTCCATGAACTTCATTTTCTTCCATAAATCTTCGCGAACAGCACCCATATCCCAATCGGCCATCTTCGAATCATCTTGCCAATGAATGATGAGCTGACCATCGCGACGAACGATGCTCTTAATCCCCAACAAACGAGCCTGTTCCTTAATTTGAGCAACCCGTAATAACCGGTCTACCGGATCCGTTGGTGTACCAAAACGATCGATAAGTTCATCCGTCAAATCGTCAAGCTGCGCTTTATTCTTAATTTGTAACATCCGTTGATATACGGAAATCTTGCGCGCACTATCCTTGATATAGGCGTCATCTATGAACGCATCAATTTCAAGGTCAATGGCAGGGTCTGGTACAACCTCTTTGACGACCTCTTTATTTTGAGCTTTCGCAATGGCCTCCTCTAACATGGATACATACATACCAAAACCGACCGATGCGATATTACCGTGTTGTTGTGATCCTAATAAATTACCGGCCCCACGAATTTCCAAATCACGCATAGCGAGCTTAAACCCAGCCCCTAATTCTGTGAATTCTTCGATAGCTTTCAACCGTTTTTCTGCCGCTTCTGAAAGCATCTTATCAGGTCGATACATGAAATATGCATAGGCGCGTCGTCTAGACCGACCTACACGGCCACGCATTTGATAGAGTTGCGATAAGCCTAAACGATCCGCATCATATATGATAATCGTATTTGCATTCGGTATATCAAGGCCAGTTTCAATGATGCTTGTACTGAGCAATACATCATAATGACCTTCATAAAAATCGGTCATAATTTCTTCAATTTGACGGCCTGTCATTTGACCATGTGCAATAGCATAGCGCAAATCCGGTAATGCCTGTTCTAATAGTTCACCCATATGATTAATCGATGCGACCCGATTATACACGAAGTATACCTGACCACCCCGTGCGAGTTCACGTTTAATTGCATCAGCTATGAGATTCATATCGTATTCTACTACATAGGTTTGTACCGGCAATCTATCCTCTGGCGGTGTACTGATTACAGACATTTCACGAACGCCCACAAGGGACATATGAAGGGTCCGTGGAATAGGTGTAGCACTTAAGGTAAGGACGTCAATATTATTAGCCCATTCCTTCCATTTTTCCTTTTGTGCTACGCCAAAACGTTGCTCTTCATCGACTACGAGGAATCCTAAATCCTTGAATTTTACCTTCTTATTTAACAAAGAGTGAGTACCGATTAATATATCAATGGAACCATTTTCTACGCCCTTTAGGACCTCTTTCTTCTCCGCCGTAGAACGGAATCGATTGAGTACATCCACCTTGACGCCAAATGGATTAAATCGATTTAAAAACGTTTGGTAATGTTGTTGAGCCAATACAGTGGTCGGTACCAGTACGGCTACTTGTTTACCGCTCACAACGGCCTTAAAGATAGCACGCATAGCCACTTCTGTTTTACCAAAGCCAACATCCCCAGCTAGCAACCGGTCCATCGGCGTTGGTCGTTCCATGGACTCTTTAATTTCTCGCGTAGCTTGTAATTGGTCCTCTGTTTCCTCATAAGGAAAAGCATCTTCAAATTCTTGTTGCCAAGGTTGATCTGGCAAGAAGGCAAAGCCTTCTGTAATTTCCCGTTTCGCATACAGTTCAACCAATTTATCCGCCAAATCATCAATGGACTTTTGAGCCTTGCTAACAGCTTTGCGCCAATCGCTACCACCCATCTTATGAATGCGTGGCACATCGCCTTCATTGCCGATATATTTTTGCAATTGATCTAAATTACTTGCAGGCAAATACAATCGGTCTGTTCCGGCATAAGCAATTTCAATGTAGTCTCGATGGATACCTTCCGTCTCAATCGTTTTTAGGCCCACATATTTACCGATACCATGCATGCTATGAACAACGTAATCGCCCACCGATAAATCCGTGAAATAATTAATTTCTTGACCCTTTTTAGGCTTATTGCGAAGTTTGCGTTTTTGCTGACCGTAAATATTGCCTTCTACAACGACGACTAAACGACTATGCGGTAATTCAAAACCATCAGTTAATAAGCCTTGCATAACGTGAACCATACTGGTGTCGAAATCCCAGCTTTCACAAAGCTTATAAGGAATAGCATCACCATGCAAAGCCTTTTCTATGCCTTCACGGCGCTGCAAATTATTAATCACAAGCACAACTTGATTCCCTAGCTTTTGCCATTGCTTGATTTCGTCCATCAACAGAGGAATTTGGCGCTCAAAGCTCGTCATCGTTTTGCCTTGAATACCAATCGGGTAAAAACCAGCTAAGCCTATAGAGCGCTGTTGCATGAATGTGAAAGCAACCTCTATCTTAGCCTCTACAGAGCGTTGCAATTCAGACCATTCACAATGTTGCTTACGATGCGTTGCATCCTCTTTTAAGAATTTCTTCAACGCTTCTTGAATGCGCACCGGTTCATCATAAATGATAAGTCCATCCTTTGCATAAGATAGCAATGTACTGTCTGCATCATCGCTGGTTAAAAAGAATGGCGTCACCGTATAGGCATCCACCGTTTCAATAGACCGTTGTGTATCTACGGAAAAATGGCGCATTGTATCGATTTCATCGCCAAAGAATTCCATGCGTATTGGATCATCACTATTCACAGGGAAGATATCAAAAATATCTCCGCGCACAGAAAAATGACCACGTTGTTCTACCTGGTCTACGCGTTCATATCCAATTTTAACTAATTTTTCTAACAGCTCATCTCGCTCTATAGATTGAGAAACCTCAAGATGCACACTTTGAGATATAACATATTGAGGGCTAACTACATATTGCGTGGCCTCCTCTACCGTAGCGATGACTACGACAGAACGATTCCAGGCCAACATACTGAGCGCTCGCATTTGCGCCCCTTGCCCTTCAAGGCTACGAGCTACGGTAGTAAATTCTACCCGTTCCGTAATAGGAAATGGCAATACCTGCACATTAGGCCAGAAAAACGCCAAATCTCGTTCCCACAATTCTTTATGTTCTTTATCGTGCACCACGATAATAATAGATTGTACTTGTTCCTCTGGAACAGCACGACTTAAGAGAAACGACTTTTGCGATCCACTTAAACCATATATAACTGACTTTCCCTGTTGGCGAAACGCCTTTAGCCCATCTGACATAGATGGGTTTTGTGAAAGCAGCGTATCAATTGAAGTATCCATACTGCACCATATAATGATTATCTATATAATATCTTAAACATATCTGTTACAAGTACTACTGCATACTATTACAATGCTAATTACAACGTATTGTATATCATCTATTACAGTAGGTACTACAATACCTATTATAAGGATTTTAGTATGATCTATGGCAACGCTTATACAATAGTACTGATAATTTATTATAGCATATTTACGAATATGCAAAAAAACAGGGTTATAGAACAAAAAAACATCTGTTCCCTTGAACAGATGTAAATAGGCAAAAAAAAAGCACCTACAGGTGCAAATATAGTTGGTGCGGGAGAAGGGACTTGAACCCCCACGCCGTAAGGCGCCAGATCCTAAGTCTGGTGCGTCTGCCAATTCCGCCACTCCCGCGTACCGACTGAAATTATAATACCACTTATTATATATGACGTCAATCATTTTTTGTAATTTTTATGAGACTTCATCATATATATAGAATTAACAATTTCAAGCTATCTATTTATCCATCAACTCTAAAGTACCAAGAGTCAAAAAAAGAGATGGTCCAAACACCTAACCTAGGTGCTAGGACCATCTCTCTTTTTAGGATGATGATGAATAAATGCATGCCCTACATTTACCAATAAATATATTAACAGACATAACAAAAGCCATGCTGATAATACCAAACGGTATATTCACCATGACTGCTCTAACAATACAGAGATTATAATTTGTGTACCACAAAACATCATTTACACAAAAAAATTCTTTTCACGGGTACGTAAAAAGGGAGTCTCTAACTTCTCCTCCCTATCACTCGTAGGTCAAATGGTGAATGTTGAATAGGCAGTTCTCCTGACTCGGTGTCAACGCTCATCTAGCCTTCCCAGTTTCCCAGTGACTTAATTAGATTCGCTCAACCATACAGTGGCGGGACCGTGCTGGCCTTTAACCAGCTTCTCTATTATGCTTTTTAGCACCTATTCCCAAATATGATGTTGTCTATGTGTTTATATTATCACCGTATGTGATTTTCGTCAAACAGTTTTTTATATTTCATAAATAAATATTAAGAATATACTAATAAAAAATGTCTATCTTTCACTCTGTCTATTATCTCATCGTGCTTTCATGTATAATGATAGAGTAATTTACCATATGGAGGTCATTATGTATATCGGAGACATTATAAAAGCATTCCGCGAGGAACATCAACTTTCACAAGAAACATTTGCAGCAAAAGCAGGTTTAACAGTTACCGAAATCAATATACTAGAACAAAACTTTCAAAACGGATTATCTACACCTGTACCAGTTGCTATAAGACAAATAAAGGGTATTGCTCAAGCCATGGAGCAACCGATGCCTATCATCATGAGCCAATTACCAACAGATCAACAAGTCGTTGTCAATGTTGTGGCTGAATCCGATCAACCCCACGCAAAGTAAGGAGCAAATATCATACTATGAAAAAATTAGCTATTCTAACGCTTACATTTTGTACTTTAGTAGGTAGTGCTCATGCAGTCAATATAGGTGACCTAGAGAACGCTAAAGGCTATTCCTATATGTATCGCATGAACGGCCAACAATACTACGCAGATAACCGCGTCATCGTCCGTGCAGGGGAAGGAAATAACTACGAAATCATCGCTAAAACATATAGCCATCAAGGTGCCATGTATTACATAACAGAATATATCAATCACTACTATTTCAACCAAGATGCTGATACCATCTATTGGTCACAAGACGAAATTAATCTAATTGATGCGCGTACGGGCCAAATCCTACGTCGTAATATCAAGAAAAATCCTAAGCTAAAAGAATTAAAACCAGATACCTATGGTTATATGCAAGCCATTTATTCTAAAAACATGGCTATTGCTGCAGGACAATTAAAAGAAGTGTCAAACTAAGACTTATGAGTTTTATCGGCATTGTATGACAAAAGGAGCTGCAATTATAAAGCAGCTCCTTTTTTATGCCCCATTATTGAGCCATATATGAGTATCTAAATATTAGTACAGGCCTGTTCTAATTCTAAAAAGGTACTAAGTTAGTGTTGGTCTATATGATCCATAAAATATATTTAGACAAATAAAAAAACTCACACATTCGTGTGAGTTTTAGTTTGGTGACCCAGAAGGGATTCGAACCCCTGGCCTTTTGATTCGTAGTCAAACGCTCTATCCAGCTGAGCTACTGAGTCATGTACTTGGTACTTGATTATATTAACATAATGGCTAGTGTTTTGCAAGCATTATTTAATATTTTTAAGTAACTTTTTTATAGAATTGCGACCCGAAGGTCGCGACTCTAAAGTTTGGCAGGGGCAGTAGGACTTGAACCCACAACCAACGGTTTTGGAGACCGCTACTCTACCAATTGAGCTATACCCCTATGCACATCAAGTGTACTTGATACCTGACTATAATACCAAGAAGTACCCCTATCTGTCAAGGTAATTCTAAAATATTTAAGAATTTCATCTTTTTTATATAATATATAAATCCATATCAAAACAGCGAAACAATTATCCCTTTACCTTCATGTATACAAAAAGATAAATATACTACAATAATACTATTTATGCGAAAAAGGAAAGAGCCCTTTCGGGCTCTTTTTTGTCTACTTAACTTTTATCTTTATATATACGGGAGATGGTATATATAATTAGAGAGTTTTGTATATGTATTGTTTTTTATACACAGGGAGAGTATTGTTGTGTATTTAAGTGTTGTTTTATGTGTTGTATTGTTTTGTGTTGTGTTGTTTGTATTATTTGTAAAAGGGACAGATAAAAGTTATTAAGTAGTAGACCTCCATTTCCTAGTTGATCTCAATCAACTATTGATAGTATAAAGATTCTATATGAATTATGAGTGAATAGAATTTAAATAGATTTTAAAATGAGTAATTTTTTGTGCATATTTCTAACTATCCTGCTTGGATAGAAAAGAAAATATACAAAAAAGACACACCCAAAGGTGTGTCTTTT
>NZ_JAPVXW010000019.1:0-35355 GCF_041431535.1 Veillonella sp. 27098_8_77
TACTAGTTTGGTATAATTAGGTTCATTGGTATGGTTTTTGTTCATAATTTAATTATACCAACGAAAAGGGTCCCTAGGGACCCTTTTTGCTTAGAAATATAAAAAAGTTATTAGTTGATTTCATATAATCAACTAATAACTTTTTAGATTTAAGGGGCTGTTTTGTTACAGCCCCTTTAATATTCCGCTTCACACCTTAATTTTATTCAGCTAACCCTTGTTCTCTTCCGATAATATCAGCAATTTCTTGGCACAAGGATTGTAATGCTTCTTGGTCAGGACCTTCAGCCATAACGCGGATGAGAGGTTCTGTACCGGATGCACGTACCAGAACGCGGCCTTCATCACCGAGTTCACCTTCAGCTGTTAAAATAGCAGCTTTGATGATATCGTTGTCTTCCCAACCTGTTTTTGTTACAACCCGTACATTGATAAGTACTTGTGGGTATTTTGTCATGATGCCAGCCAATTCAGAAAGTGGTTGTCCTTTTTCTTTTACAAGGGCCGCCACTTGAACTGCAGTCAACATCCCATCGCCTGTTGTGTTGTGATCAAGGAAAATAACGTGACCAGATTGTTCGCCACCTATAGAAAGGTCATGTTCACGCATGTATTCCAATACATAACGGTCACCAACAGCAGTGGAAACAGTCTTCATACCGAGTTCTTCGGCTGCTTTATGGAAGCCAATATTACTCATAACGGTACCAACTACAGTATCGCCCTTGAGCTTGCCTTCTTCTTTCAATTTAAGAGCGCATAATAGCATGATTTGGTCACCATCAAGAACTTGACCTTTTTCGTCTACTAACAAGCAACGGTCAGCATCGCCATCGTTGGCAATACCAAGGTCCGCATGGTGTTGTTGAACAGCCACTTGCAAGCCTTCGATATGAGTAGAACCACAATGATGATTGATATTCAAACCATCTGGATTGACATTGATATTGATAACCTTTGCGCCAAGACCAGACAAGATTTCAGGACCTACGCTAGAAGCAGCGCCATTCGCACCATCATAGACAATCGTTAGACCTTCGAGGGATGCGTCGATTGTATGGCGAACAAAGTGCGCATAGTGATGTGCAAGATTTGCATTATACTCTACACGACCAATGCCAGCACCTGTAGGACGAGGTAATTCGTTATCTGCACTTTGACGTACATATACTTCTAATTGATCTTCTACTTCGTCTGGTAATTTAAAACCACTACCATCAAAGAATTTAATACCATTATCTGGGAATGGGTTATGGGATGCAGAAATAACAGCGCCCGCATCAAAACCTTGTTGTTTTACAAGGTAGGCTACAGCAGGTGTAGGAATAACGCCAGCCATAACTACATTGCCACCTACAGAACAAATACCAGATGCCAATGCACATTCCAACATGGAACCAGAGATACGCGTATCTCTACCAATTAAAAATGTAGGATGTTCTTTTTCTTTACCAAAATGTGTTGCCGCTGCACGCCCCAAATGGTATGCCAATTCAGGTGTTAAAAATTCATTAACAACGCCACGTACACCATCAGTACCAAATAATCGAGCCATATTTTCCTCCGTCTACAAACGAATGTATTTCTATCTATATTGTGTGTATTATATCACACGAGTTTGTATTATTTATAAAATCTGTAATACTTTCACAAAATACGCAATTGTATTCATCTATTTGTGAAAGTATCATTTATTAGGTCTTGCATACATGCTCATGCACGCAATCGCTGTTTCTGCACCATCTAGAGCAGCACTCATAATACCACCTGCATAACCAGCACCTTCCCCCATCGGATAGAAGCCGCCCACTGTAGTGGATACGCGATTATCGTCACGGCCCATACGAAGCGGTGAAGATGTTCGTGTTTCAACACCAGTCATACAGATTTCAGGGTTATCAAATTCTTTAATACGGCGCCCCCAATACGGTAAAGCCCGTTCTAAAACAGACGATACATAATTAGGCAAGCACTGATGCAAATCGCAATCTACAATACGAGGTTCATAACTATGTATACTGCTTTCAACAGACGGTGCATCAGCCTGCCCTAAGAAAGAACCTACCGTTTGAGCCGGTGCATTAAAGTTTGAACCACCCAGTTCGTAAGCCTTGCGTTCCCATTCTCGTTGAAAGACCACGCCGTCTAGAGGATGAGTGCCAAAATCATCAGGGCCTACGTTCACGACGATAGCACTATTAGCAACGCCACTATCACGAGCATACAAGCTCATACCATTAGTTACAACACCGCCCAGTTCGGATGCTGAGGCTACCACTTGTCCACCAGGGCACATACAGAAACTATAGGCAGTGCGACCCGATTCCTTATCATGATATACCAAGGAATACTCGGCGGCACCTAATCCTAAACTCTTTGGATCCACACCGTACTGAGATTGATCGATGACATCTTGAGGATGCTCAATGCGAACACCAATAGCAAACGGCTTAGCCACCATATCTATGCCGCGTTTAAATAGCATTTCATAGGTGTCACGTGCACTATGACCTACACCAGATAAAACTAAAGTCGTATCAATACGTTCCGCACCATTCACCTCGATACCGACCACACGGTCCTGGTCAACGAATACATCGGTTACCTTAGCACCAAAGCGGACTTCGCCGCCCCATTCGATAATGCGCTCACGCATGGCTTTTACCATATGGCGCAATTTATCAGTCCCTACATGCGGTTTATGCTTGTATAGAATCTCTTCAGGCGCACCAAACTCTACAAAGTATTTAGAGATTTCATGCAGCCTAGGATGCGTTACACGAGTAGTCAATTTACCATCAGAAAATGTACCGGCCCCACCTTCACCAAATTGAACATTCGATTCCGGTTTAAAAGATCCCGTTTTCCAAAACGTTTCCACATCCTTCGCACGAGTATCTACATCCTGCCCCCGCTCTAACACGATAGGGTGATAGCCTTCACGTGCGAGGTAAAAAGCTGCTAGCATCCCAGCTGGGCCAAAGCCCATTACAACAGGCCTATGTAGTAAAGGTTTATCACCGATTACAATCGGCTCTGGGTCTTCCGGTGTAAATAAGGTAACATCTTTTTGCTTACCTAGTTTCTTAATGATTTTTTCTTCATGTTGAGCCTCTACAAAAAGGGTATACACAAATACAATATTAGGTTTCTTACGTGCATCAACAGCACGTCTCACCACATGGATTTTCTGTATATGCCCCTTTAGTTGAGGGTATTTCTTTTCTACAAGGTCTTCAATTGTAGCCTTTACGGTAACGGCTACGCGAAGATTAATTATTCTTATCATATCTATGCTTTTCTTTGTATATCTACTGTTACACGAACCGTAGTCACCTTACTCGTAAGTCCATCAGGAATTACAAGATTAAATGTAGAATCAATAGGTGCCGTAGCATTACTTATATCAATAGACTCCGTCTTAAGATCAGAAATAGAATCCACCATTTCCTCACGGCCCGTAATCGTTACTTGTACAGGCTTAATCGTAATGCCTTTGACTTCATAACCATCAGCTACTTGACCTACGGTTGTTGCCGAAATAGGTACGGCTTTATCTTTTCTAAGTAAATTTAATTCATACTGTGCTTGACCTTGCGTTGGACTAATATTTACATCTAGCACATTGCCCGCATTATCCCAAGCTTCTAAATCAGCAACAGCGCTAAAGTTTTTAGTTTGTCCTGCCACATTAACCTTCATGACAACACGTGTAGCAGCCATTACTTGTTGTTTGCGACCGGATACGGTGACTTCTTTTGGAATGACTGTTACCGATTTTAATGCTACATTATCCGGAATTTGTCCAATTGGCACAATTTCAACAGGTAATTTCTTCGATGCATATTCATCAACATTAATCGTTACCGTATCAGGTTTGATTTCAACTATGTTCATCCCCGATGGTGGATTGAAATGGATAGTTACATTATTTTGACCCGTTGAAACCCCTGAAGCATCTATATAGGCCTTAAGGTTATCAGACTTTAAATTAATAATCGTATCGCGAGACCCACTAAGCGTAACGCGTACATATTGGGGTGCATCCTCTATGATGTAATTTGCTGCCAAATTTTGCACCTGTACAGGCACCGTATAGGAAACCTCCATCACAGGATTTTGGTCGCGCATAATAAAAAACCACATGACGATGGCTGCCAATAATGAAAGTATTTTTGCAGGCCAGTTGCGTTTCAAATGAATCATCATTTCTTGCCACCCCATTTCCACATGCTCGTAATATTTTGACGAGGTCTTTCCATAAATGTACGAAGGGCCTCTTTAATTTGATCTTCTGGTAAGTGACGATAAATATGTCCGCCATAGGTATAAGAAATGACACCCGTTTCTTCACTGACAACAACGACAACTGCATCTGTTTGTTCAGATAAGCCGATAGCCGCGCGATGACGTGTACCAAGTTCGGTACTCAATGTACGGTCCTCGGTAAGCGGCAATAGACAACCTGCAGCCTGAATGCGGCCATTGCGGATAATCATAGCCCCATCATGAAGTGGTGTACTAGGAACGAAAATATTTTTAATCAATTCTCGACTGAGTACGGCGTCTACAATGATACCTGTATCAATAAAGTCATTTAAACCCACCTCACGTTCAAATACGATGAGGGCCCCTGTATGTTCACGGGACATAACGCGAGCTGCCGCCATCACTTCATTGATAGCCATGTCCATTTCTTCTTCGTTTACATTCTGTGCTTTACTAAAAATACGGCCACGCCCAAGTTGCTCTAAGGCACGACGTAGTTCCGGTTGGAACACGACAGGTAACGCAAAGAGGATAACGGTCATCCCTTGTTGGAGAATCCAGTTAATAACATACAGATTCATTACATGGCTTAAAACATTCAAAATAGCCAAAAATAATAACCCTTTCAACAAGGCTACAGCACGTGTATCCTTTAAGAGTTTATACATATAATAAATACCGATAGCAACCGTCAAGATATCGATGAGATCAAGGATTCTAAAGGTATGTATGAGGGCTTCAAAATGCATATTCGCAACTCCTTATACAAAATAATAAGGTACAGCCATTATCTTAGCTGTACCTTATATTTTATCGCATTTTATGAGCACTGTAAATTTAAAACAGGGTTATACATTTTGCGTTTTAATCCACACATCCATGCATCCACCGCAGACCATACCTTCTTTTACAGCTACATCATCATTTAATTTTACTTCGATACGTCGATGCTGCTCCTTCTTCTTCATGGAATCAATAGCACTGAGGCGTATTTCATTTTCTGCGCGGCCACCGCCGATAGTCCCAAAAATAGACCCATCAGGGAATACAACCATCGAGGTACCTGCTTTACGAGGCGTAGAACCAGCCGTATGAAGAATTGTTGCCACTGCTAGTGTTTCACCTGTGCGTTGACTCAAATATTCTACAAACTCACGATTCATGACTTACAACTCTCTTTCTGCGTAAAAACTGACCTTTTTTACCTCGTACAACAGCAAGGTACTCACTGACGATAGATAATGCAATTTCCTCTGGTGTTTGAGCACCTAAATCTAGGCCAATAGGAGCATAAATCATATCAAGTTCCTCTTGCGTCCAACCTTTGGCTTTCAAATTTTCTAATGCATAGTGAATGCGTTGTTGACTGCCCATAACGCCCATATAGGTAGGCAATTGGTCGCGCAATTGCTCAAGGCACGTATTATCGAATTCATGAGCTCTTGTAACGATAATGAAACCATTATATTCATCAAGAGGTAGCTTGTCTCTAAAATCATTCAGTGGCAAACATTTTCTTGTTACCCGCTCATCAAAGAATTCCGGTACCACATATTCAGGTCGATCGTCGACAACCGTAGCACGATATCCGATAAATAATAATAAATCTGTAATGGCACGGCTTACATGACCAGCCCCCAGTACAAGTACAGATGGATCCTTTTCAACAGGTTCGACAAAACATTCAGTACTACCAAATACACATAAAGCATTCGGTTTAACTCTATTTAGAGTAAAGCCTTCTATGGCGTCACCATATAATATGTCCCCCTCCTGATTATAGATGGTTCTATCACCTTGGCGAGGTCCCGACAGAATGGTCACCAAAAAGGTTTGTTCTGTAACCTGCAATCTGTCTTTCATAATATCATAAATGCTTTCCATGTTTATTCCTTTCATAGTCCCATGCTGTAACAGCCTCTAAAACACCGCCGCCAACAGCGAGGGATTTGTCAGAAATACTATAACAATGCGATTCCTCACAACGAGCATCCACATCAGCTAATTTAAAATGGTCAGAAACGATGAGTCCCGTTTTTAAAATACCCCGTAATGTACCGGTAATCTTAGCTCGCACCGGTTCTTCATCGACATAACCAATCACTTCGTTAGCTTGTACCTCATCGCCAATATGGCGTTTGGCTGTAAATAGACCAGCCTTTGGTGAATGAATCACGCGTTCATGCGTATAGCCTCCTACATTGCCAGGGATACCTGTATTAGGCTCGGCCTCACCATCATAGATGCAGCGCCCTAAATTGTGACCGCGCATCGTTTCAACGACTACATTTACATCGTGGCCCGCATTGAATCCAGGGCCTACAGCGACGACAAATGGTGCGTCCAGTCTCGTAGTGCCTAGATTCTTCTTAGCTAAAATGGCATCAACGACGATATCTGGATGTAATCGATCCAACAATTCCTCATAAGGGGCCGTCACAACGGGAATAACACCTTCTGATAAGGTCTCTTGAATCTCATCAATGCTCACATGGCGCGCCACCAACCGTTCAAGAATCATTTCACCGCTATGAACTGCATTGCCATAGCTAACCTCTCTACGAATCATAGTGGGAATAGCAATCTCATTCACCACTACAGGGTATCCTGCACGTCTCAATCTATAAATAGCACCGGAAGCGATATCTCCGCCTCCGCGCACAAGTATTAAAGGCTTCATACACCCTCACTTTCACGATGTTGTAAATCGTTATAATCCTCTGGCGTATCTATATCAAATCCCCATTCAGGAATAATACTTACATATTCTACAAAATTCTGCCCCACACTACGAATGATCGTGCGTCCACCTTGATCACCCTCGATGTGTTGCAACGCCTCAAACCAATGGGCACCAAACAAAACTGGATTGCCAGGGTGTTGAGTTGTTCCATATTTAGGTACTACGATTGTCCTATTGGTTTCATCCCTATATTGTTGAAAGCTAGTGATGAGCTGTTCAACAACCATTGGTTTCAGTAATGGTTGATCAGACACAGAGCAAATAATACCATCTAAAGCTCGTGTGCCAAATGTATTCATCAAGTATTTCACGCCTAATGCGATGGATGTGCCTTGACCTAAATCAGAACATTCGTTATGAATAATGGAAAACCCATAACTGCTAGCAATATGGTCAATATCATGGTCCCCACCTGTAACGGCAACCATAGGATAGGTTTCTAAATTCCATGAAGAATTACTTTGTTTCCATCCAACTTGTAATGCATGACATACCGCATCAAGAATCGTCTTTCCTCGCCACAGGAGTAATTGTTTATTGGTTCCCATTCGTCGCGACCGACCTGCTGTTAACAAAACAAGGCCAATGCGAGGTATTTCTCGTGAAAGGGCGCCCCCGAAGGGAGCGCTTTCACATGTCTTATATTCCATTTTGTTACCTAGCGACATTGAATAATGCGACGAATTTCACAACTAGCCTTATACCCATCAGCCAACACAATAGCCGTAATATCACTATCTACCACATGGCTTATGAAATCATCAATGATGCGATGTTGCACCGTATCATAACCAGTGCAGAACAAGATTTTCTTGCCCTTACTATATTGGAATAGCCCTTGTTTATGAAGTACGATTTGAGCAAGCATATGAGGTGTTACGATGGCACCTTCTTCGCGATGTACAATGGATTGCACTAATTCCAAATTATGAACATGATCTTCATCAAGGGATGCACCAAGCATTTGAAGGTTCACTACCCCTATAGTTGTCTTTGTTTGACTCGGGATAACAGGTTCCGTATGTTTTGGCGCCTTAAGCCATTTTTCTTTAGCTCCATCTGCTTCAACAACGATTTGCCAGTTTGGATGTAACGCACTAAGGCCATCTATGCTTTCACAATCTACAGCATCAACCTTAGTTCGTGTAATACCGTTAAACCAGGCGCCACAATAACCTTGTTGAATACGTTTTGTACAATATTCATCAACATCGTTGATATCCTTCGTGTAAATAGGTTCATATTGAGCCACTTGTGATTCATATAAATGTGTCGTAGTCGTCACTACGATAGGTTGTCCTTGCAACCGACCATACTCGACTAGCTTAGATAAGACCGTTGTTTTGCCGCCAGCCCCAACCAATGCGACAATGCCAGGTTGGATAAGACGATTCCAGTACTGCGTTTGTGATGTCATAGCACGAGGCCCCCTTTAGGAATGTAGAAATGGTTATACTTTATATTTCTCGTCCATTCCCATAAATACCTTCTCTGGTGTCATAGGTAATGTACGAATATCCGCACCAACTGCATTTTTTACAGCATGTTGTATTGCGGGACAAGCTGTATTAATAACAATTTCACCGATGGATTTAACACCATATGCACCACTTTCCTCATATGATTCGACAAAGGCTGTATGTAATTCACCAATATCTTGACGTGTAGGAATCTTATAGGTCATGAAATTATTGGTTTCTAAACGACCATTACTAGAATATCTAACATCTTCATACAAAGCCATGCCAATGGCTTGTACTGCGCCGCCTTCAACCTGTACACGCGCTAATTTAGGATTCACAACGGTACCGCAGTCTACACAGTTATACATATGTAACGGTATAATTTGCCCCGTTTGTTTATCTACCTTAACTTCAGCGATAGAAGCCATAAATGGTGGTGGAGATGTATGACTACCCCATGTTGCAAAGCCCGTTAATTGTTCGGATGTAGTTCCGACTAATAGCTTAGGCGCTAGTTCTTGAACAGACATTTTCTTTGTACCGTCCTTAGTCGAACCTACTAAACCGTCAAAATCAATATCTTCTAGTTTAACATCCATAAATTGTGCTAATTTATGGATTATCTTTTCTCTCAGTTCTTCAGCTGCCATCTTCGCCGCAGTACCCGTTACATATGTCGTGCTCGATGCGTATGAACCTGGGTCAAATGGTACGATATCCGTATCAGATTCGACAACCGTCATAGATTCCATAGGGCAACCAAGGGCTTCACAAGCCATTTGTGTAAGAATTGTATTAGCCCCCATCCCCATATCGGAAGAGCCTGTATACAATGTGTAGTTACCATCATCGCCAAGGCGAATTTCTACGGATGCTACGTCGATATTAGCAACACCGGACCCTTGCAAGGCAAGAGCCATACCTAAACCGCCGCGGTAGCGCTCATCAATGTCCCAACTATGAGGACGTTCATCCCAACGAGCCATTTCCTTAACCTTATTTACAGTTTCTTGGAATAGTCCAGAATCCATAATTTCATCAGGATCATATACTAAGCTGCGTTCACCAGCAGCAATTAGATTCTTTTGACGAAGTTCAGCTGGGTCGATTCCCATTTCATCTGCTAATCGGTTAACGGCACACTCCAACGGCCACAAAGCTTCTGTAGCACCATAGCCACGGAAGGCACCGCCCGGCGTATGATTCATGTAAACCCCTTCCGTGCCGTAGTGCACCGCTTTTGCCTTGTTATACAATGGCACGGACTTGTGTTCCCCTGCAGTAGTCGTAGTAAAGCAGTGTGTTGCATGAGCACCTGCATCGGTAATGGAGTCCATATCGATAACTTGGATAATGCCATCCTTTGTAGCCCCTACGCGGATATACCATTCACGAGCATGACGTGTAGTCGAGCAAGTTTGCGCTTCTGTTCTATCATATAGCAAATAACATGGTTTTTGTAATTTCCAGGTTACAAATGCTGTCATCAATTCGGTACAAGCCGTTTGTTTCGATCCAAAGCCACCGCCAATGCGAGGTTTAATAACGCGGATCTTAGATGCAGGAATGCCTAGTGCTCGTGCAATATGACGGCGCACATGGAACACGATTTGCGTAGAGCTAACGATAACAATGCGCCCTAAATGATCGATATAGCCAAAGCTTTGAAATGGTTCCATTGCAGATTGACGCGTAGCTTGGTCGAAATATGTGCCTTCTACGACGTAATCGCATTTAGCAAGTTCCGCTTCAATATCACCAACACGCTTATGGTAGGATACACAAGTATTACGTTTATAGTCTTGTCCTACGGGAATGTGATTGAGAATATCATCTTCTGGATGAACTACTGTTTCATGGCCCATAGCCGTGCGTAAATCAAGTACCGGTTTTTGCACCTCGTATTCAACCTTAATGAGAGGCATCGCCTTCAATGCAGTAGCTTCATCTTTAGCCACGACGAGGGCTACTTCATCCCCTACATAGCGGACTACAGGATCGAGAATCAACGCATCATAGGCAGATGGCTCTGGATAGGTTTGACCTGCTAAGGTAAACCGCGTATTCGGTACATCTTCATAGGTAAAAATGGCCTCTACGCCAGGGATTAATTTAGCTTTAGATGTGTCGATCGATTTAATTTTCGCCTGTGCATGGGGACTACGCAATACCTTAATAATGAGAGCATCTTTTGGCACAAAATCCCCTGTATAAGAAGGTTTACCACTGAGTATGCCCTTGGCATCGACTTTATCATAAGACTTACCAATGTGCTTCATTATAAACCTCCTTGTAGATACTTACGAACACCGCGAAGCTGCGACTCATAGCCGGTACAGCGACAGAGATTACCAATCAAGTATTCGCGGATTTCATCATCACTAGCATTAGGATTTCTACGCTTCAATGCGATAGCACTCATCATCATACCGGTAGTACAGAAACCACATTGGTCTGCCCCTTCAGAAGCAAGACAATCCGCTAATAAAGATGCATCCTCTTCAAGACCTTCGAGGGTTGTGATGGAATGGCCTGGCGCACGGAATGTAGGATATGCACAAGATAGCGTAATTTCATCGTCGACCCAAACAGTGCATAAACCACAATTTGTCGTATCACAGCCACAGCGTACACTATAATAGCCTAAGTTGCGCAACGTAGTTAATAACATTTCATCCGTTGGCACATTAACGGTTACATTCTTATTATTAATCTTCAATACTAATTCCATTATTGTGCCACCTCCTTAACTAACCGGCGAACCATGGCTTTAGCCATTTCTATACGATATTCCTTCGATGCATGAGAATTCTTTTGATATACTAATTCCTCTGATGCAACCCGTGCTGCCTCATCCAATGCATCCAATCCTTTTTCTGAAAGCAAGGCACTAGCTTTCTCCGCCAATTGCGGCGCACCTGGACGAGTCCCAATATAAACTTCATAGGCTGTATCATCACGGCGAATAGAACCGGTTAAATACGGAAAGTCACCACGAGAAATGCGCAACGCCTCAACTGCAACAGGCACTTCGCGTTTAGGGATGCGAATTTCAACTAAAATATCGCGTTCCCGATAATTCATATAATCCTTCATGGACATACGACCACCCTTATAGGTTACGATGTCTGCATGAACAGCCAGCAAAGCTGGAATGATATCGGAAAAACCAAATTTGCTAGCTACGGATCCGCCCATGGTAGCCATATTTCTAAATTGGACGCCTAGAATTTCTTTGACACCACGTACTACAGCACCGCCACAAAAGCGTTGTAATGGTTCAAATCGTTCTACATCGCCTTGTGTCGCCATGGCACCAATAATAAATTCGTTATCTTCTTCACGAATATATCGTAAATCTAATCCTGCCATATCGATTACTGCAGGCCATGTACGGCGACCTAAGCGCAGCCAACACCCACCAGCAAGCATCGGTGCTGTCTTATTTTTTACGGCCATTTCATAGGCCTCTTCCACCGTCTTCGGTTGTAATACTTTCAAAAAGGCTAACATAATCTATCCTCACAATGGTATACTAAAAACAATCATTATCTTAAGCCATTTACTATTAGCAATGTTGCCATAAAACCTTTTATTTTTGCTTATATATAATTGTAACAACTATTACACCGTAAATCTATGACAAACAATATAAAATTACAAGAAGTTTGCAAACAATTACATATACCGGTAGTAGGTACCACATCGTGGCCACTTCCTCGAGAAGCGCGCAAAATCTTACGGGAATCCAATCCATGTCCCTTTACAGCCGCTGACCTAGAGGAACGATTGATTGGTACAGCTGAGTTTATGCCACGCAGCGCCATCGTCTGTCTATTTCCCTATCATGTACCACATGAAGGACCTACAAACCTATCCCGTTACACCTGGGCCACTGATTACCATCTAGTTGTGACGGACTATTTACAACGCCTCGTAAATGAATTAAAAACGACTGCCCCAGATGCATCATTCTCTATCCATTGCGATACAAGTCCCTTGGCTGATCGATATATGGCGTATTTAGCAGGTCTTGGATTCTACGGTAAAAACAAATGCTTTATCAATCCAACTTGGGGTTCTTATATCGTTATCGGCACTGTGCTTACCACATTAGAGTTCGAACCCAACACACCTATGGCCGATACGTGTGTGGGCTGTAATCGGTGCATTACATCCTGCTTAGGTCAATGTCTAAATGACACTGAATTTAATTACGCCACCTGTAAAAGCTATTTAACACAAAAAAAAGGCGATCTCACCGATGACGAACGAGCCATCATCAGGAAATCACCCTTACTATTCGGTTGTGATGTATGCCAAGAGGTATGCCCCCATAATAAGGACTTACCTACAACACCCATTATCGAATTTCAATCTATCGAACCTTATGTGGATGTTGATGAATTAGAGTCCATGACCAATAAGGAATTTAAGGCAAAATATGGTCATCGTGCCTGCTCATGGCGCGGCAAAAAAATATTGATACGCAATCATGAATACATCACCAAGCCTTAATACTACATACTATATTTTATAATAATTAAGCTTGTCTAAGGATTCATTCAAGGCCGGTACATATTCTTCAATAAACATGTCTACCTCTGGCATATTTAGAGCTTTCAACTTGGCCAAAATTGTATCGTGCGCCTCCTTGAATTCATCATTGCCTGCATGTAACTCATTAACGCATTTCATATAAGCGGACAAGGTATCAGCAGCTTTCACAATCGGCCATTCCGACAATGTTTCAGTATCTACAATATATGGTTTATAAACAGATTGCAATCGTTCCGGCAATGTACTTAGCATTTTTTCTTGCGCTAAGGTTTCTACCTCACCATACAAGGAGCGAAGCTTAGGATCAAAATATTTAATAGGTGTCGGCATGTCCCCTGTAAAGATTTCACTCACCTCATGATACATGGCAATGACGGCCACCTTGTTAATATCTAGGTTGCCACCAAAATATTCATTTTTAAGAGCCGCCAAATTGTGGGCAACCATGGCCACCTCAAGGCTGTGCTCTTGAATATTTTCCGTCTCCGTATTACGCATCAAGCTCCACCGGTTAATAAAGCGCATCCGTTTTAAAAAAGCAAAAAATGAACTCATACATATCCCCCTTACAATGAAGGTCCCACCAGACGGTAGGACCTTTTATATTATATACAATCTTATTAGATGACACCGCGCAATTTAAAGCCATAGTCTAGGAACTGAACGGCCTCATTCCAACGGTTGTCATCATTGAGCATCACTACAATCATGGTATGCCCCTTTCGCGTAGCCGATGCGATTAAACATTCACCAGCCGCATTTGTAAAGCCCGTCTTTAAACCATTGGCACCAGGATATTTATTGCGGATAAAATGGTTTGTAGTGCGAATCGTTTCAGGCGCACGGTTTTGATACGGCACCTTATAGTAATCATTAGCCACCTTGTCGCGGAACATTTGATATTTCATCCCATAAGCTGCAATCAAAGCCAAATCGCGTGCCGTCGAATGGTGTCCCATTTGGGTCAACCCATGAGGATTGAGGAATACGCTATTTTTAGCCCCCGCCTTAGCTGCTATGCGATTCATATCCTTCGCAAAATTTTCTACAGACCCACTTACGTTCTCTGCCACCACTACGGCCGCATCATTACCCGATGCTACCATCATACCTTCAAGAACACCTTCCAATGTAATTTGGTCGCCTACTTGTACGCCAAGATTAGAATCTTCCATGCTCGTCGCATAGGGACTAATCGTTGCCAACTCATCTAATTGTGTTCCCTTTAGCTCAAGTGCTGTTAATAAGGTTACCATTTTCGTAGTACTTGCTGGATGCATCCATTTATCGGGATTCTTGGCAAATAAAATCTCCTTTGTATCCGCATCAATGAGCACTACTGCTTCACCAATGGTAGACGGTGGCGTAGGTGCTTCGGCACGTGCGATTGTCCCAACGGCTATAGCACCTATGAAAGCTAACGCTACTAGTAGGTATCGTAAAGCCATACGCTTATTCGTTATGAAATCTGTCATATCTCTCACTTTCTAATTCTAAAATTTAATTATTATGTACCTAAACTATATATCCACATTCGTTGCAGAAGCTTTTTTCTTTGTTCCTTTAAGCTCACCCGTAGACGTATCTACATTTTGTACATAAACAACACGTTGCGGATATGGAATATCTATGCCATATTTATCAAAGGCATCCTTTACATCAGACATAATGCTATATTGCACAGATAGATAATCATTTGTCTTAACGCGAGCAAACGCAGAAATTCGTACTGAATTATCTCCAAATTCAGAAATGCCGATTTCCAAATTCTTCACATCAAGAATGCGCTTATCATTAGCAAAGATGTTCTTTAATATCTTAATTGCTTCATGATGGTCGTTATTATACCCAATATCAAAAACGAAAGGAATGACACGAACCTTTGTATTGGTAATATTCGTAACATTTTGTGATGTAAGCAATGAGTTTGGTATATAAATTTGTTTTTGATCCTTTGTAACGATGATGGTATACATAAATTGAATCGCCGTAACACTACCTACAACATCACCTACTTGGATAACGTGGCCTGCGCGGAATGGTTTAAATATTAAAATCAACAATCCAGATGCCAAGTTTGACATATTATTTTGTAATGCCAAGCCGATACCTAAACCAAAGGCACCAAAAGCAGCCACAAAGGATGTAGTGGGAACGCCAATTTGGTTAAGGCAAATCAAAATCAATCCAATGAGTAGTAAGTAGTTAATAATTTGGGTTACAAAACTCATGGCTGCGGAATCATAATTTGCACGTGTCATAACACGAACGGCAAAATTTTTAACCCATCGAATAATATAGCGACCTATTACAAATATAATTAGTGCCAGAAGAATATTGCCAGCTTGACTCAGAAACCATTCTCTCAATTTTAATAAGACATTGGCATCTTTAAACAACAACTGTGATGCGGTTGCTAAGAATTCGTACATGTATACCCCCACAATTCTTAAAGTAGCTCACTCAAATCTATGGTAAACATATGATATAATTTCACATGTAAATATTATGTATTATAAACAACTTATATGAAGATAATAAATTATTACCTTTTATTATAGCTTTATATTCTATATCTAACAATGATAAACTAGGGAGTCCTATATGCCTAACAATCCATATACAGCGCCAGATGAATTAATAACGGGTGGTCACGTCACAAAAGAATCATCGTCCATAACAGTTCTCTTCGACGATATCCACTATTCCTTGAGCAGCGGACAGTTAAACGGCGGCTTTCACCATACGCTTGGGGTCCGCAACCAACAACTAACGTATCATATCGAAACCGAAAAAGATTTACCAGGTGGGTCTGTGGCAAACTATTTAGCTCAAGAATTCGAACAAATTGATGTGCCCGTTCATTTCAGCACCGCATTATTAACATCTGCGACCATGTCCCTTCATGCGTATACGATGGTACAAGAAAGTGATACAATCGTTGAAACCATTGTCACCGGTGGTTATAAGAAAACGGCCCATCGTGCAGGTACAGGTTATTGTTATGAGGAAAAAGATGGTGAATTCCACACTCCTGGCACAATTAATATCCTCGTATTCACCAACAAGGCCTTAACAGACAGTGCGATGGTGAAAGCTATCATGACGATTACCGAGGCTAAAACAGCAGCATTACAAGATTGGAAGGTAGAAAGTACCAATGACTTCCCCAAATACAATACACATATAGTGCACAGTTTAGCAAAAGAAACGAACACCTCCGCTACTGGAACTGCTACCGATGGCATTATCTTGACCATCAATACAAATGGCGATGTATTAACTGATGCAGGATCCTATTCCCTATTTGGTGACACATTGGCCAAAGCTGTATACCTAGGTGTACAAAGAGCATTAGAAAATGGCATTGGTACCGAATAATCAATGCAAGCAAAAGACCCTTTGTGAATAATCACAAAGGGCCTTGTTATATCTGTCTCATACGCATACAATCGCTTGTAAGGGTCAGTATTCTTTAAAGATTCGTTCTAAATCCTTGCAAGTGCGTTCCTTTTGTAAGGCCAACATCAACAAGATACGAGCCTTTTGCGGTGACAAGCTATCACATACAAAATAGCCTGCCTCCACATCTTGGAGAACCTTAGATACTATACCACTCCCCGTTCGGGATGCGCGTATAACAGGTATTGGTAAATTGGATGTTACCTTGCGGATAGGTTGCGGTATCGTACCATGGCCTAAGCCAGCTAAGATCAAACCTGATGGGTTCGTTGCCACTATGGCAAGCCCCATGATTTCTTCGATACCAGCATAACATGTTAAGATTTCAACGCGTGGTAAATCGTCATCATCAGGTAATCCAAACTCAGATTCCATCGTATGTTTACGCAATGGAATCGTATAATAGTGTGCTGTGCCATCTTGCACAATACCAAGATGACCTGTATTAGGGCTACCAAAGGTTGCTACATTGGTAGTATTCATTTTAGTTACATCACGAGCGCCATCAATATAGCCGTTCATAACAACTAGTACACCCTTATTATAGGATGCTGGTGTGCGTACTACTTGTATAGCTTGCAACAAATTAATAGGACCATCAGCACTAACAGCACCTGCAGGGCGCATAGAACCGGTAATAACAATTGGCTTATCTGTATGTACGGTGAGATGTAAAAAATAAGCCGTTTCTTCCATACTATCCGTGCCATGTGTAATAACAACACCTGCAACATCATCGTTATCCACGCACTTTTGTACCAATTTTGATAGGCGGACCCATTGAAATAACGTTATATCAGAGCTTTCAATATTACAAAACTGATTACATACAAAAGGTCCATATTCTCTAACACCAGGCACGGAGGATATAATTTCTTCTAATGGCAACACGCCTGCTGTATAACCTGTTAAGTCCGTATCTGAAGCACCTTGTCCCGCAATGGTACCACCAGTACCGATGATTGCAATTTTCTTAGTCATCATATCCTCCTGTAGACATCATAATATAGAAGGTTTAAAGGACGGCATTAACTCTAATTTATGGCGATTAATTCGCTGCAAATAATCAATGCGCTTCTTCGTATTTATATCTTCGATTTCTCCTGTACGAATATAGCGATCGAGAACGGCATAGGTGAATCCTAGTTTATCCTCATCGGATTGACCACTTAATCCATCACTTGGAGTTTTATCAACTAAATGACGAGGAATATCCAAAAGGCGTCCAATTTGACGTACCTCCTCAACCACGAGATTAGCTAGTGGGCTAAAATCACCGGCTGCATCACCATATTTTGTGGAATATCCTACATAGTCCTCAGAACCATTGCACGTATTCGCAACACGTGCACCATTCGGTAAGTTTTGACCTACTGCATATAGTGTAGCCATCCGCAAACGGGGTGGTGTATTAATTTCTGCATCTCTCGCTAACTCTGTACGGCCCGTTACATTGAAAAAGCCTTCTCCTTGTACGATAGCCTCTGTTAATACACGATAAGCATCGCCAATATTTACAATCATATAGGGAATACCAAGATGCACCACCACTTCTTTTGCATCGTCTATATCGGATTGTACATCATTGGGCATAAGAACACCTACTACGCGGTCTGCACCGAGAGCCTCTTTGCAAAGGGCGGCTACAATAGTAGAATCCTTGCCACCCGAAATGCCGACTACAGCGGAACATGTAGGTCCATTTTGTTCAAAATAGCCCCGAATCCACGCTACTAATTCCTCTTTTGTTCGTTCTGGATGTGTAAGCATAGATCCTCCTATTTTTTACGACCAATACGATTTAATAGATCCATCTTCATATGGTAATAGTTAGGGCTCATATCCAAATAATGTCTATGAGGATTTTCAAAGCGCTGTTCTTCCGGCCAAATCTCATGAGCTAACTGATCTTGCACATAGGAACGTATCGATTCCAACGACGGAGATAGTACGATTTGCTTGCCCTCTTTAATCATGAGTTCCTGCATATTTTTAAATGTACAGTTTTCATAATAGAGTTCTCTCCACGGCTTTTCCGGATCGATATATCGATATGGTTTATCTGCACATGGCACTTCGCCAGGTAATGTCAATAGTTCAGCAATGGCGCGACCATCTTCATTATAAACGCGATATACTTGTTTGAGCCCAGGATTGGTAATCTTTTCTACAGATTCAGAAATCTTAATGCGTGGTTCCCATACGCCACGTTTTTCAACACCTGCAATCTTATACACGGCGCCGAATACAGGGTCTGTTTTCGATGTAATCAACCGTTCTCCTACGCCAAAGATATCAATAGGACCTCCTTGATTTAGCAAGGAAGAAATCGTATATTCATCAAGGCTGTTAGATGCCATGATTTTACAGTCATTCATACCCGCATCATCAAGCATGCGACGCGCTTGCTTTGCTAAATATGCTAAATCACCCGAATCAAGGCGAATACCTTTTAATCGATGACCATTTGGTTCCAAAATATCCTTAGCAACCTTAATGGCATTTGGTACGCCCGATTCTAACACATTATAGGTATCCACCAAAAACACTGCGCTATCCGGATACACTTCAGCATAGGATTTAAATGCTTCGTATTCAGAATCGTGGTACATGACCCAACTATGTGCCATGGTACCATTTACAGGAATGCCAAATTGTTGACCTGCCAAAACTGTGGCAGTCCCATTGACACCTCCTATGAAAGCCGCCCGTGCACCATATACTGCAGCATCCACATTGTGAGCGCGACGCGCACCAAAGTCGGATACAATGCGCCCATCGGCAGCACGTACAATGCGATTCGCCTTTGTAGCGATAAGCGATTGATGATTAATCATGGTAAGCACTGCAGTTTCCACGATTTGTGCATCAATGAGAGGTGCGACAATGGTCATAATCGGTTCATTGGGATATATGATCGTACCTTCTTTGAAAGCATATACATCACCAGTAAATTTAAAATTGCGCAAATACTCTAGAAATGCATCACTAAATAAATGCAATGATTTAAAATACGCGATATCCTCTTCATCGAAATGAAGATTCAAAATGTATTCTAAAACTTGTTCCAATCCACCAAAGATAGCAAATCCACCCTTGTCCGGATTGCGACGGTAAAATACGTCGAAGGCAACGCGGTCTGTATTGTCTTGTTTCGTAAAGTACCCATGAGCCATGGTCATCTCATAGAGATCCATGAGCATACTAATGTTGCGACGTTCATGTTGCATACTTTCACCATCCTACATAAATAAAAGGTATATAATACAGCGCGTTCGTTATTCATTACGCATGATACTATTATAAACTATATACATCGTCTTTTCTATTCATAGTACATGTGATATAACTATATTATAGATAATAATTACTTATTAACTAATGAATAAACATGAATAATCTCATAGCAACTAAGATAATTAGAATTATATGGGATATATTTTCAGAATGAGAGGTGCCAAATGGACGCAATCGTTCAAGCAAAACGCGTATTAGAAATTTTTAAAGAAATGAGTCAAATTCCACGTGGTTCTGGCAATGAAAAAGGCATTAGCGATTATATTGTCAATTTTGCTCATAATTTAGGTCTCGAAGCTACACAAGATAGTGAATGGAATGTAGTCATCAAAAAACCGGCTACATCTGGTTATGAAAACCGTCCGTCCGTCATCCTTCAAGGTCATATCGATATGGTATGTGTAAAAGGTCATGATTCCAACCATGATTTCACAAAGGACCCTATTGCCAACATTATTGAAGGTGAATGGATGCACGCTGATGATACTACATTAGGTGCAGATAATGGCATGGGTGGCGCTATGATTCTAGCTGTCCTAGAAGATAAAAACCAACAACATGGTCCTCTACAAGTATTATTCACAACTAACGAAGAAACAGGTATGGATGGTGCTGCAGCGGTAAAAGAAGGCCAAGTAATAGGTGATTACCTAATCAACTTAGACACCGAAGTGGAACATGAATTCTGCGTAAGCTGCGCTGGTGGTTGCCATGTCAACGTTTCTATTCCACTATTGCGCGAAAATAATTTACCTGGTTATGATGCAGGGCTTTCATTAACTGTTAAAGGTTTGAAAGGCGGTCATTCCGGTATCGAAATCATCGAACAACGAGCTAATGCAAATCAAGTGCTCGCTCGCGTTCTTTATGATTTAGAAAAACAATATTCCTTTAATCTAGCTTCTTTTGAAGGTGGCGTTAAACATAATGCAATCCCATCTAAAGCTATTGCCACCATGTCTGTACACAACGAAGATATAGAAGTGATTAAGACGCTTATCAAATTCTACGAAAAAGAATACAAACATGAATTTGCTATCAAAGACCCTGATTTAACATTCGTAGTAGAAGAAATTCCTACACCGGCAACAGTGTATGCTGATGACACATCAGAAGCCTTGATTTCTTATCTCTACCTTGCAGAAGATGGTGTCCACTCTATGAGCCAAACCATCGAAGGCCTTGTAGAAACATCGGATAATCTTGCCATTGTTTCTGAAGGCACACACACAATAGACATCCTCGTATCTGTTCGTAGTTCCAACAAGAACAGCTTGGAATACTTGACTAAAAAATTGTTACTCCTTGCTGATACATTAGGCGTTTCTGCAACACGCAGTGGTGGCTATCCTGCATGGGAATACGATAAAGGATCCAAACTAGAAGAACAAGTTATCGCACTTTACAACACCATGTCCGATACGCCTGCTCGCGTAAATGCGGTCCATGCAGGCCTTGAATGTGGTTTATTGAAAAATGTTTTACCAAACACTGAAATGATTAGCTTTGGCCCAACAATCATTAGCCCACATACAAATATGGAACGCGTACATCTACCTTCTGTAGAACATGTATACGTATTCCTTAAAGCTTTACTAGAAAAATTACAATAATTTCTTAATTTTTCCAATTAAATATTTATTCACATAAGCGTATGCACTCATATATATTCTATGAGGCATACGCTTTTTTGTAAAATCAACGACATAAATATATAAACACGTTCACATATACTCATATTAGTATAATATTATCAATTTTTCTTATAAATCGCTTTTTACTTGATTTTGTAAACCATTGTTCATACCCTTAAGGGTATTTTTTTATGTTGCGTAAGAGTAGTATACTATGTTTACATTTACAAGGGAGGCGTATTATGATACCAATTACGATTATATCCGGATTCTTAGGTGCTGGAAAAACAACGTATCTACAACATATATTAAACTGCCGTAATACAAACGAACGTATATTAATTATAGAAAATGATTTTGGCGAAACCAGTCTCGATGCAAAGCAACTATCTACAACGGGTGCAACTGTGCGGGAAGTAACATCAGGCTGTATTTGTTGTAGTCTCCAGGGCAACTTCAAAGATGCCTTAATCGATATACTAAGTACCCAAGATATCGATCAAATCTATATAGAACCATCTGGAATCAGTAAATTAAGCGAAATTATAACCACTTGTACTGATGATGCTATCGCAGATAAAGCGTATGTCAACATGATTATAACCGTCGTAGATGCTATGCAAGCCCCTATGGCAATAAAAAACTTTGGACCCTTCTTCAAGGACCAAATCAAGCACTGTTATGCTATCCTACTCACACACGCAGACGATGAAAAACAGATAAAAAAAACAAAGGAGCTCATCATTGAATTAGCACCACATACACCAATTTATACCGATGTAGATGCACTTCAACAGGATATAAACCAACTAAAATCTGATACTCATAAGACACATGAACATGATTCCGAAACTTGCAGTTGCCATACATGTAACGACAGCGTGGATTACAACTGTGCTCACCATGACACTCATAGTCATCATAACCATGTCGGCCACCACCATGAACACCAACCGTTTGTGAGCTATACATTCCATAATCTACAATCCCTCAATCATACGCAATGGATTGATTTTTGTAATAAATTACCTTCTACAGTACTACGTATTAAAGGTATCGTTCCTACCGCATCAGGACCTATGGAATTACAATACACACCCCACTCCTGCTCTCTTACAGATACGCACTTAAAAGACTATCATCTAGTTGTTATTGGCACCGATATAGACATTTCATCCATACAGGAGAAAGTGTGTAGTGCATCATGATTCCTGTATATATCGTGACGGGCTTATTAGGTTCTGGTAAAACCTCTCTAATCAACGTAGAACTACGAGAACGAAAAAAGCTTGGCTCTACAGAAATTATCAGCTTTGAGACAGGTAATACAGAGTTTATAAAGAAGCCTTTATCGATTGAGCCAGATGATATAGAAGAAAATCTACATCATGTAGTACAACAGATACAGGATTATATTTCTACGACAACGCCGAAAGAAATATGGGTTGAATGGAATGGCATATTTTCATTTCA
The DNA here is from genome assembly GCF_041431535.1 of Veillonella sp. 27098_8_77. Lineage (NCBI taxonomy): Bacteria > Bacillati > Bacillota > Negativicutes > Veillonellales > Veillonellaceae > Veillonella > Veillonella sp. 27098_8_77. Next base: position 22,902 of record NZ_JAPVXW010000019.1, read on the forward strand.
ACAATTAGAACTCATCTTCTTCAATTCAATTCTAAAAGAATTCTGTCATCTAGAACGCATCATCTACACAGCAAAGAGCAATCGTATAACATCTATGATACAGGCACTAGGGGATAGAATCGTATCGCAACTATACAGCGCCGATTATATTATGTTATATGCGAATGATACGACACAAACCAAAGCGGTAAAGAAACTCTTACAATCCTACAATCCGGAATGTTCCATATTGGTCAATCCCACTCCAAAGGACATTCACAATAAACTATCTCAACCGATATGGCCATGGTCGTTGTACGGTATTGTGGCTATATTGACATTATATATATTACTGGTCACTGTATTCCGTCATAGCATTTCCTATTCCATCCATCAGGTCTTGGCCATTGCATCAGGCATCATATTTGAGGGAATTCCATTTTTATTATTAGGAACCATCATTTCTTCTGCTATCACTCTATTGGTACCAGATCATTGGCTAATACGTTATCTGAAAGCTGACTCTGTTAAAAGCTATGGTATCGCCATTGGTAGCGGTCTTGTATTACCTATCTGCGATTGTGCTACTATTCCCATGTTTAATGCATTATTAAAGCGTGGTATCCCTCAACATATAGGACTATTGTTTATGCTTGCAAGTCCTATTATGAATCCCATCGCATTATTAGCAACCTATTACGCATTTCCAGATACGCCACAAATAATACTAGCTCGCATAATTGGTGGTATGTTAATCGCATGTATGGTGGCTCTCACATTTAAATGGAAACCACACAAATTATCTACCATCACTAACAATTTACCTCAGCCAAAGGACTATCAGTATGGTTCACCAAATCAAGAAGGCAATAAAAAGAAAATCTTTCTATTGCACGTAGAGCGTGAATTCAGTCAATTACTTATTTACTTCTCTGCAGCAGCTTTCACATTAGCCCTATTCCAAGTATGGATAAAACCTACCTTCTTCTCTGGTTCACTCGATGTAGCCACACCTATTGCTAATGCATTATTACTAGCTTTAGCGTTCCTCTTCTCCCTATGTTCTACATCAGATGCCATTATAGGCCGTTCGTTAAGCAATTTATTTCCTATATCCGCAGTTCTTGGTTTCCTATGGTTAGGTCCTATGATTGACATAAAAAACGTATACATGTTACGTCAGTATATCTCAACATCATTTATATTTCGCTTAGTTATTACTATTAGTATTATTACGTATATCATGACATTGCTATTTCAATTTTTATTTAATATATAAGGAGAACAGTCTATGTTATCAGAACTACGAAACAAAGATATACTCAGTCTCATCAAGGGTCTGCTATACACGGCATTAGGTATTAGTTTTTTATATCTACTCATTACGGGCCAATATAAATTATATGTGGCTCCTCGATATGAATTATTCTTACTCTTAGCAGGTATAGCGCTGTTATTAGGAGGCATTGTTTCAATCCTTTGGTCCCCTAATAAACAATATAAACATAATTGGCGCTCTATTACACCAATCATAATCCCTCTTGTATTATTTGTGGTTCCACCAATTTTATCTCCTAATTCTGTACAAGTAACTGGAAATACGGCCGCTACAGAAGATACTAATGATTTTAATTTTTCTCAAGACGATATTGGCGAGGTGATAACCATCAATAATGAAGCCAAGGATCCTGGCATTTCCAAATCTAAGAAAGAAATCGTATTAAATTCAGATAATTACTATCGCACTATCGTTGCACTCGGTTCAAACCCAGAACAGTATGTAGGGTACAAAATCTATATGACAGGCTATGTAAACCGCGATGACAATACATTAAAATCTAATGAGTTTACACTTTCACGTATGGCCATGGCCTGCTGTATCGCAGACATATCTCCCATTGGTTTAACCATGCATAAGAGCGATGGCGATTCGTATAGCAATAAACAATGGGTAACCGTTGAGGGCACCGTATCCACACGAGACTTTCACGGACGTAAACAACCATATATAGAAATCAACAAAACAAAAGCTGCACAAGAAATCTTAGGCTATGTATATCCATAGCATAGTAAAAGGGCTACCACAAATGTGATAGCCCTCTATTAATAATATGCATATTTTATCGTAAATGGCCTATAATACGTTTCCCCATCACAGCAGCCACAGCACATAAAAATACATCAGGTCCAACAGGGATTAAGAAACAAGACCAAATAACAGCCCACCAACCTATAGGTGTTCCTAAATATAAATTCATAATCATATATAAATAAATCATGCCAAAACCATATACGATGAGCAGATTGATAATCGCACCAATGAGCAATGTCTTAACAGAATGTGTTGGTGAAAGCTCGCTAAAACGGCCCACTACATACGCACCAACCATGAATCCGATCAAATAGCCAAATGTAGGTTGCAATACATAGCCTGGTCCACCACCAGATGTAAATACAGGTACGCCGATAAGTCCTAATATGATATAAATACCTACACTAATGGCGCCAAGGCGACTGCCCAATATAATACCTGCTAATGTAGTAAATAAAATCTGCAGTGTAAACGGACAGTTAGGAAGCGGAACTCGGATGAATGCACCAGCGGTAATTAATGTTACAAACAAGGCTGTCATTGTCAACTCTCTTGTACTGAGACGTCGATTGGAAATAGAACTCATGGTATACCTCCATTAATAGAATAAAAGAAACCTATCTAAACAAACTACATATCTATTCAAGGTTATTAAACCATTCCATTTTATATATGTCAACCATATGTAATTATATTTAGTTTACATTATGCAAAATATACATATAGAAATAGAGGATATTCACTAGTTATGTCGAATATATTATGTATATATCAAAACATAAAGATATATTTTATTTTTCATTTTATATTCATTTTACAATATTAAATTATGTATAAGTAGATTGAGTAAAATCTACTTGCATAATTGCTTTTGAGCAAAATCCTTTTATGGAGGTAATTAACATGAAAAAAGTAAATAATTTGTCTAAAGTATTATGTGCTCTTGGTGTAAGTACTGTATTGATTGCAGGTGTAGCATGTGCTGCTTCTACTTACCCAGCTCCTAGCTCTTGGAATGGTATTGGTAGTGTAGCATCCCCAATGCAAAGTAGCGAAATTGACTACGTTGGTGCTGTTACTACATTGCACCGCTACTATCCAGATGCAATGGTAACTTCTATTTCCTACGATGCAAAACATCATCCAACTTACGAAGTAGAAGCATATACTAAGACACAAAAAGTGGAAATGAAAATCGATGAAGCAACAGGTCAAGTTGTTTCCAATCAAGCAAAATCCATTAGTGCATGGAACAAATTAAAGAAATCTCACAGCTTTAATCCACAAAACTCCATCACACCAGAATCTGCTGAAACAAAAGCGATCGAACGCGTAGGCAGCGATTTCCAAACAATGGAATGGGAATTGGAAATGGACGGTAATAAACTTGTCTACAAACTAGACATGACTAATGGCGGCGACAAAAAAGCAGACGTTAAGATCGATGCTCTTTCCGGCAAAGTTCTCAGTGCTAAAGTAAAAACTACAAAATACTAAGCATAACTCATATATTATATAGACCTAACCTAACCACTATATAATATATCTCTCCAATTTCTTAACACACTCATAAAACTAAACACTCATAAAACTAAACACTCATAAAAACTATACACACATAAAACAAACCCTTTTAAACACACATATACACACATACTTAAAAGACCTTGAATCGTTGAATTCAAGGTCTTTTCTTATATGCATAACGGCACAAAAAAGCTGTACCAATATAGTATTGCTACATGTTGGTACAGCTTTCTATGTCAAATTTTCTTTTTATGTTCTATAGGTTTTTATGGAGTTAAGCTTTGAGGAGAGTTAGAAGTTAAGGTTATGCTTTATCCAATGCTTGAGCTAAATCATCGATAATATCATCAATATTTTCAAGACCAACAGACAAGCGGATCATATCTGGTGTTACACCAGCAGATTTTTGTTGTTCTTCGTTAAGTTGTGCATGTGTTGTGGATGCAGGGTGAATAACAAGAGATTTAGCATCTGCCACATTAGCAAGGTTCGAGAAGATTTGCAATGTATCAACCAATTTAATACCTGCTTCTTTGCCGCCTTTTACGCCGAATGTGAATACTGCACCAACCCCTTTAGGGAAATATTTGTCTGCTAATGGTTTATATTTGCTATCAGCAAGTTCTGGATAGTTCACCCAAGCAACTTTCGGATGTTTGCTCAAGAAATCGACTACTTTACGAGTATTTTCTACGTGACGTTCTACGCGCAAGGACAATGTTTCAATACCTTGCAAGATTTGCCAAGATGCTAGAGGTGTAATGCATGCACCTGTATCACGAAGCAATTGAGCACGAATTTTTACTGTGAAAGGAATTGGTAAATCACCATATACTAGACCATTGTAGTGTTCATCCCCTTCAACGAAGCTAGGGTATTTGCCAGATGCTTTATAGTCGAATTTACCAGATTCTACAACTACACCAGCCAATGTTGTACCATGACCACCAAGATATTTAGTAGCAGAGTGAACAACTACGTCTGCACCATGTTCTAATGGACGGAACAAGTATGGAGATGCGAATGTATTATCTACGATTAAGATAATATTATGTTTATGTGCAATATCAGCTACCGCTTGAACATCGATAAGGTTGATACCAGGGTTACCGATAGTTTCGATATATACAGCTTTTGTGTTGTTATCAATAGCTGCTTCAAACTCTTCCAAATTGTCAGGATTAACGAATTTTGTTTCGATACCAAAACGAGGCAATGTAGCCGTGAACAAATTATATGTACCACCATACAATGTAGATGCAGCAACGATATTATCACCTGCGCTTGCTACATTCAAAATGGAGTATGTAATCGCTGCAGAACCAGATGCTACAGCAATACCACCAGCACCACCTTCGAGTTGAGCTACACGAGCATCCAATACGTCAGTAGTAGGATTGCCTAGGCGTGAATAAATACCACCAGGATTAGTCAATGCAAAACGACCAGCTGCTTCTTCTGCATCTTTAAATACGAAAGATGTTGTTTGATAAATAGGTACTGCACGAGAACCTGTTGGATCCACCGTTTGACCTGCATGTAATTGTAATGTTTCAAATTTATATTGTTTGCTCATTAAATTCAACTCCTATTCATATAAAGGAATAAACTTTATTTCTTATGCCTATTATATTACTATGTATTAAAAAATATGTCTACCACTTTTTATAATACATTCTCCATAACTATAAGCTATGGCAAAAATTTTGGCGTATCTTAAAACAAATGGATATGGAAAGAACCGAATGCGTTCCCAAAGGCGACTTTGGCCCTGCGGAGGCCGTAGGCCGGAGTCAGACCCGGCCGGTGGAGTCTTTGGGAACGCATTCGGTTCACTTACATACTCTGTATTTAAATATAAGCACCAAAATTTTTATCTCGTTCAAACTTCATTTTCTGAATTTGTTCAATAATATATGGTGTTTCTTGGTATACGTAATAGTTCAACCAATTCGTAAATAGCAATGTACTTACAGAACGCCATCTTACGATTGGTTTTTGTTTCGGATCATCATCAGGGAAATAGTTTTCTGGCACCGCAATGTCTTCACCTTTAGCAAGGTCTCGTACATATTCCCGATTGAGTGTATCCCAATCGTACTCAGAGTGACCAAATACAAAGATATGTTTGTTATCTAAACTTCGTACTATAGCAGCCCCAGTTGGTTCAGAACCAGCTAACAACTCTAATTCCCGATGTGCTTTAATTTGTTCTAATGAAACTGTAGTATGGCGGGAGTGCGGCATCCAGAACTTTTCATCAAAACCTCGCAAAAGAACCGGTTGGTCGTTGTAGATATCATGTTCATAAACGCCGAACAATTTAGCATCCATAATTTGTTTATTAATGCCAAAATGATGGTACAGGCCAGCTTGTGCGCCCCAACAAATATAGAACGTGGAGTATACGTGTTCTTCACTCCAATCCATAATTTCTACGAGCTCATCCCAATAGTCAACCTCTTCAAAAGGCATCAACTCTACAGGAGCACCGGTAATAATCAAGCCATCAAAAAACTCATCTTTAACTTCGTCAAAGGTACGGTAAAAAGTATCTAAATATTCCTCATCTACATTCTTAGATTTTCGAGATGCTGTATGCAATAAAGTTAAGTTTACTTGCAACGGACTATTACTAAGAGCGCGAAGGATTTGTGTTTCCGTAACCTCTTTTGTAGGCATCAAATTGACAAGCAAAATTTGGAGCGGACGAATTTGTTGTGTTTCCGCTCGTTCCGTATCCATTACAAAGATATTCTCTTGTGCTAATTTTGTTATAGCCGGTAAATTCTTAATAACTTTAATCGGCATTGTGAAACCTCCTAAAACCCTTTAGCAACATAAGCGCGACGCAATGCCTCTAAACCTTCCGTCAACGTTGCACGAGGGCAAGCAACATTGATGCGTTCAAATTTTTCACCATCTTTACCAAACATGGAGCCACTATCTAGCCATAGCTTTGCATCATTAAGTAGCCACTGTTCACGTTCTTCTGGTGTCAATGGCAGTTCAGAGCAATCAAACCACATAAGATACGTACCCTCAGGTCGATACATGTGAAGCTTTGGCAAATGTTCTTTAAAATAATCAAGGGTATATTGAATATTGCCTTGAATGTATTCCTTTAATTCATCAAGCCATGGTCCACCTACTTCATAAGCGCCTTGGCAACCTACAAGGCCCATCGTGTTCAATTGACTATAGCCTGCACGATCGATTTCTTTGACAAATCTACGACGCAAGGAATCATTAGGAATGAAAATATTAGACACTTGAAGGCCCGCAATATTAAAGGACTTACTAGGCGCTGTACAAACGATGCAATGCTCAGCATAGCTTTCACCAAGATTAGCAAAAACAGTATGCTTGTGACCATCCCATACAAAATCCGCGTGAATTTCATCGCTAATAATAATAACATTATATTTAATACAAATATCACCAAGACGTTTTAACTCATCTTCGGTCCACACGCGGCCCACAGGGTTATGAGGATTACAAAGTAAGAATAACGTTATATTATGCTCAACAATAGCGCGTTCTACGCCTTCAAAATCGATTGTATATGTATCTGCCCCTTGAATCAAAGGAACGTTAATCAAATTACGATCATTATCATCGATGACCATGCTGAATGGATAATACACAGGTTGATTAATGAGTACGCCGTCCCCTTTTTTTGTGAAAGCACGTACCGCCATTGCAAGAGCAAATACGACACCCGGAGTTTTTACAAGCCATTTTTTATCAATATCCCAATTAAAACGGCTAGAAAACCAATGTTTTAGGACATTAAAATATGCATCATCGGATTCTGTATATCCGAAAATACCATGATTAACGCGATCTAATAAGACTTGTTTTAATTCACTAGGAATTTCAAAGTCCATATCCGCTACCCAAAATGGTAATACATCAACAGGTTTACCACGTTGTACAGCAAAATCATATTTTAGAGACTTTGTATGCTTACGATCTACGATTTTGTCAAAATTATATCGGCCCATAATAGCCTCCTTTTATTTATTGAAAGCTTGCGCTAAATCAGCAATCAAATCATCTGTGTCTTCAATGCCAACGGACAAGCGCAACAAGCGACGTGTAATCCCTTTGCGTTCCGCATCTTCAGGTTTTAAATCTGGATGTGTTTGTGTAACAGGATATGTCAACAAAGATTCGGTGCCGCCTAAACTTTCAGCAAATTGAATCAATTGAATACCTTCTAATACTTGTTTAGCCGTCTCTTCACTATCTACTTCAAAGGACAACATACCGCCAAAGCCAGTGGTTTGAGATTTGTTCACTTCATAGCCTGGATGTTCTGGAAGGCCAGGGAATAATACCTTTGTTACCTTCGGTTCTTGTTTCAACCATTCTGCAAGAGCGATGGCATTCTTTTGATGCTGTTCCATACGTAGTGCCAAAGTTTTGATGCCACGAATGACAAGCCAGCTATCAAAAGCAGATAAACACGCGCCTACGGTCTTATAAATAAGGCGCAATTGGGCTGCCAATTCATCATCTTTTACAATGGTAAATCCAGAAATTACATCATGATGACCACCGATAAATTTAGTCCCACTATGGACAACAATATCTGCACCAAGATTTAATGGTTTTTGGAAATACGGGCTTAAAAATGTATTATCTACGATAACGAGTGCATTTCGGTCATGTGCCATTTTACTCAATGCACGAACGTCGGTAATTTCCATCATTGGATTTGTAGGTGTTTCAATATAAACCGCTTTAGTATTAGGTTTAAATGCTGCTTGTACAGCATCAAGATCTGAGGTACCTACATAAGTAAATTCAACACCGTTCTTTTCGTAGATATTAGTAAATAATCGAATGGAGCCACCATACAAATCATCCCCTAAAATAACATGGTCTCCAGGGGAGAACAAATGAAATACTGCATCAACAGCAGCCATGCCAGAAGAAAAAGCGATAGCATCAGTACCTTCTTCTAGGCCTGCAATTAATGTTTCAAGACGATCTCGAGTTGGGTTAGACTCACGTGTATATTGGAATCCTGTTGTTTCACCTAAACCAGGATGCGTAAATGTACTGGACATATAAATGGCTGGAGAGATTGCCCCTGTACTATCTGGCTTACCCCCACCGTGGACACATTTTGTATTAAACTTCATCGTATTGTCTCCTTATATATCTGATGAGATATGTTTCTATGTACAAACGACAACCATAGAACATATAATTCCTGCATTTAACTAGGAAATAATAATCCCACTACAAAACTATAGTATTATAATATATCTATTATAAAAAGTACGCTGTGCTTAGTCAATCAAAAGGGCTTATCATATAGCTAAATCCCCCCATTGAGTCATATGTATTTTGAATGAGTTGCCATAACTTTTAGTTACAAAGACTTACCAATAAAAATACTTTTATCGATTCACACATCTCTAAATATACTCATACTGGTATGCATATTGTAATTATATATTACCTTATCTATACTTATATGAGCATAAGTAACTGTAATTTTAATTATCATTTTGAGGTATCATGAACAATACAACAAAATCATTTATATTAATTGCGATATTAGTAATCTCATTGGTTACATCCCTTCAATTTGGATCTACATTTATTCCTCTAGACGATATACTCAATAGTTTGTGGTCTCATCTAGGAATAAAACCACTATCCATTCCCCCTATGACAAACACAATCATTTGGGATATTCGTTTACCTAGGCTTCTCTACTCTATAATAACTGGCATTGGACTTTCTGCAGTAGGTCTTTTAATGCAAACAGTAACGCGTAATGCCTTAGCAGACCCTTATGTATTAGGTGTTTCATCTGGCGCTAGTACAGGTGCTGTTTTTGCAATTATTTGTGGTGGATTACCTCTATTGGGAGCCTATAATACACCATTATTCGCAGCACTGGGTGCAATTTTATCTATTATATTAGTTTTACTATGTGTTGGTAAAAGTAATAGCCCTGTAAAACTCATTCTTATCGGTATGGGAATGACAGGTATTTTCTCAGCCTTAACGATGATGATTATCTATGGTGCCAAACACGAGGCACAGGTGCGAAGTGCCATGTTCTGGTTATTGGGTAGTTTTTCTGGAATTCAATGGAAAGATTTACCATTATCCGTTATCGTGGTAGTACTATTTTGTTTATTTATCTATATCTATAAACAGGATTTAGATGTATTACTCCTTGGTAATCAAGAAGCTGCTAATATGGGACTTTCAGTAAAAACACTACAGTTATCTATCGTTATTACCTCATCTATTGTAATTGCAACCTTAGTATCTAAAGTTGGTGTTGTTGGTTTTATCGGACTCATCATTCCACACCTTGCTCGTATTACAGGCGGCCCAAAGCACAAAAATACCCTTATATTCAGTATCCTCATCGGTAGTATTGTCATGATTTGGTCCGATGTCTTATCAAGAGCACTATACAGTCCAGAAGAGATTCCAATTGGTGTTCTTACATCCTTATTAGGAGCACCATTATTTATATGGATCATTATGAAACGATATAAAAATATCGGTTAATTACACAAATAAGGTTCTTCCATCCATTATTTCTAAAAAAGGAATTATATGTATATAGTTAATCACCTAAGTTTTTCCTATCCCAATAAGCCCGTATTACACGATATTACAGTTCAATTTCCTGAAAATCAAATAACAGCTATTATCGGACCAAACGGATGTGGAAAATCGACATTATTAAAACATCTATCCAAATCAATTCATTCCAAAGATTCTATCACGTTAAATGGTGAACCTTTAGAATCAATTAACTCATCACGATTTGCTAAATCAGTGGCAATCTTATCTCAAATGCACGATGCTATGATTGATGACTTCCTTGTAAAAGATATTGTTCTCATGGGACGTTATCCACACAAAACTCGATTTGGTAATTATACGAAACAAGATGTCTCTATTGCACAATCATACATGGAACATATTGGAATTACCCATCTTGCAGATGAGCAAGTACAACATCTTTCAGGTGGGGAATTGCAGCGTGCCTTTATTGCAAAAGCCTTAACACAAGAACCAACTATATTATTACTCGATGAACCAACAAATCATCTAGACCTAAAATATAAACTAGCTTTAATGAAAGAATTGCAACATTTTGAAGGAACGGTTATTGTCGTTCTTCACGATCTACAACTAGCAGCCACCTATTGCGATAATATTGTATTAATGAATAAGGGCCGTATTATACAAACGGGTACTCCACAAGAGGTATTGACACCAGGATTATTAGCACCAGTATTTGAAATTCCCTTTACCACAACACTAGAGAATGGAATCTATCGTATCCAATATTAGTGCAATCCAATTCATATATTAGTATAACCATAATGGTATTCTCTTATTTTTAACGAGGACTGCCCTCGTATTTATATTGTTAACAGAAAGGAAAAAATAATGTTAAACAAAGTAAAACGCTTCACCCTTCTAGGACTATTAGTTGCAGGTACGACACTCGCCTTTACAGGTTGTGGCACTACATCACAACAAAGCACACAAACTGCACAAGCAGTCGCAAATTGGAGCGAAACATTTGATGGAACAACGACAAACTTTTCCGTAAGTGCACCACCTACACATGCTGTATCCATGTCCCAAGCAACCACAGAAATGATGCTTCAACTTGGTCTTGCTGATAAAATGGCAGGTACTGCCTTTAAAGAGGAAGAAATCTACGGACCTTTACAAGGTGAGTACGACAAAGTGAAAGTTTTGTCTGATAAATGGCCTTCCTACGAAGTATTCATGAGTGTTAAACCTGATTTCGCTACAGGTTGGCCTGACTCTTTCAGTAAACGCGCAATCCCAGCAGACAAAATGATTGCAAATAATGTTAATATTTGGATTCCAGAATCTATGCTTTCCACTAAAGCCGATTTAGAAACTAATTTCAAAGACATGATTATGCTAGGAAAAATCTTTGGTGTAGAATCAAAAGCTAATGAATGGGTTACATCTCAACGTGACACACTTTCAAAGGTACAAGCACAATTAAAAGATGTCCCAAGAAAACGCGTATTTATCTATGATTCAGAGGATGGTCAGCCATTCACAGCATTTGAAGGTTATACTACAAATATCCTTCGTTTAATCGGTGCTGATAATGTTATGAGTGGTCTCGGCGTGGATAAAACTTGGGCTAAAGGCTCTTGGGAAACAGTAATCGCACAAAACCCAGACTATATTATTATTGCTGATTATGGTAACTCTATCCGTAATGATGACGATTTCCAACAAAAAATCGCTAAATTAAAATCTAATCCTCAATTGCAAGATATTACAGCAATTAAAGAAAACCATTTCATTCGTGTAAAATTATCTGAAATCACACCTGGTGTTCGGACTGTGGATGCACTAAAACGCTTGGCACAAGAAATTCACGGTATTACAATTCAATAAAATCTAAATAAGTAAAAGGTCTGAAAAATGCCAAAAATTGCATTTTTCAGACCTTTTATTTTAATAACAATATATATTTAGACTGTTAATAACCAATCAACCAACAACCATAGCACAACCAAAACAACTATTAGACCTATGGTCAATGGTGTAGATGGCGTCGCATCAATAAATCCATATTTATGTGCCATTTGTTTTGTAATGACTTCTACCCCTGTTGGGTTTCCAAACCGGTTAGCCGCGGTCTTTCCAGGCAAGGCCATCAATATGAGTACTGCAGGAATCCCGACAAAAGGAATGAGTGCCAATAGAACAGGCCATCCGGACCAACCAAGATCATGTAAACGTCGAACAGCAACGGCTACACCTGGTATGATAAATCCAATGGATAAAATAAAAAGGACTACCAAA
>NZ_JAPVXW010000020.1:0-24558 GCF_041431535.1 Veillonella sp. 27098_8_77
GAAATGTGCAACAAATATATATAACCTTCTATGTGGTTTTCAGAGTACAAACTCTGACAGATTCAGTGGCGATAGCTACGAGGGTCCACCTGTTCCCATCTCGAACACAGTAGTTAAGCTCGTAAACGCCGAAAGTACTTGGCTGGAGACGGCCTGGGAGGATAGGAAGTCGCTGATTAAGCTAAAAGACACACCTAAGGGTGTGTCTTTTTTATATTTGATTACCTAAATAGGCACCTGGGATAAGAATATTGCCATTACCTACATTAATTTTTACGATTGCGTTTACAGCGCCTTCTTGAACTTCTGTAATTTTACCTTTTAATTGATTTCTTGCACTTAATTGCATATGATTTTCCTCCAATTATTAAGATTAAGATTCAATTTTTATATATTTTATATGTATATACAAAAATAAGCCATGATGTATATCACATCATAGCTTTTTATACGTGGAGCGGGCGAAGGGAATCGAACCCTCCTCTCAAGCTTGGGAAGCTCGCATTCTACCGATGAACTACGCCCGCATGATGTACATATTGTATCATACTATAATATGTACATTCAAGAGGCGCTTCCTTTTATGGTTCATACCCATAGTGGTAATTGTATTGTATTGCTAAAAAAATAGTTGTATAAAGTAATGAGGAAGGAGGCATATGTATGTCAAAGATTTATAAAATTCATAAATGGCTATCTATAGTTTCTGTAATATTTTTCCTTATGTTTTGTATTACAGGACTTGTCCTTATGTTTAGAACTGAGTTGAATGCTTGGGCTCAGGGAGGGACACATCACTCAACTTTATCAATGGCGATGAGTCAACAAGAAATGTCTATTTTTGATCATGCTGATGAAGGGGCCCTATTAGTGAAAGAAAAATATCCGTCCAAGGATATTTTAAATATTTCTCCTGCTATGGGGACTTCACATCTTTTACGTTATCGTATTATTGATTCATCTGCTACCGTAGCACCTCCAGCACGTATGGGGATGGGCGGGGATTATGCATTATATAATCCTGAAGCGAAGGCTCTCATTACTACCCATCATGAAACACCTGCTCATCCTTGGGTTCGCGGTGTATTACATACACTTCATCAACTACATACAAGATTAGATCTTGGAAAAACAGGAATTTATATAGTAACGATTCTATCATTCCTATGTGGCTTATCCATTATTTCTGGCATTTTTTTATATGGTCCATTTCGTAAAAGCTTTGCAAAATCAACTGTATTGTCCAAACATATGAAGTTAAGTACATTGCATCGTGAATTTGCGATGGTTGCTACTGTATGGGGCTTTATATTATGCATTACAGGTGTATGGATCGGCGGATTTTTTATTGCTAATGACAGCTATAATGCGGATGTATTACACACGGCAAAGCAAGAACTTTCAGCTGGCCAATCTGATATATTACAACCATCTGAAGCCATTTCTCGCATTATGAAAGCATATCCTGACCGTCAAATTATATCTATTGATTATCCATCTAAATTTAATGAACATCATTATACATTTTATTTAGGTGCTAAAAATGATGATGATCCAGCTATGTTTTTGGGCCAACCGGTCTATGCTAATTTATATACTGATTCTAATAAGGATATGTATTCTACAAAAACGATTCCATGGTATTTTACAGGTATGACTACAATGATTAATCTCCATATTCACAATCACAATACAATGGTACTTAGAATACTATGGGCTATTTGGGATATCGTTCTTATTATAGGCATTGTGACTGGTATTATGATGACGATTAAAAAGAAATTTGTAAAATCTAATGCGATGGAATCTAAAATACCAACTGAGATTAAACATGTTTGGCGCACACCAATCTGTTGTAGTATTTTGGTATTGCTTGGCTTTATTGTACCTCTTTGGTCAAATGCAATTACAAATACTATAGCAGCTATTTGTTTGACAATTCCTCTTATTGTATTTTTTGTTTCTTTAGTCAAAGGATTTAATTATTAATCCATTGTAGTATTCCTGTACTCAATCAGCATACGTATTTGCCACAAATATTTGATTACTCTAGACTCAATCAGCATGGTTCATCATTAGTTTATTGATTGATTTCGAACTAAAATGATATAATAACATATATCAACTAGGGTTTTTATGTATGAAAACTTGTATTTATATTATGATTGAGAAAGTGGTATTTATTATGAAGTATATAAAAGCATTTATTCAGTCTGAGTCATCTGGCGGTATTATGCTATTACTTGCTGCTATTCTTGGCGTGATTACGGCCAATTCACCAATAGCGGGACAGTATTTTTCCCTCATGCATATTTATTTAGGCCCAATGGATGTACTTGAGTGGGTTAATGATGGCTTAATGGCATTATTTTTTCTCTATGTAGGGATTGAAATTAAAACAGAAATGATTTCTGGTGAATTAAATACTAACTCCAAGCGTTTATTACCAGTTTTGGCGGCATTTGCCGGCGTTGTAACTCCTGCGTTAGTTTACTTTTTAATCGCCGGATCTGTACCGGAATACACGCATGGTTGGGGGATTCCTACGGCTACTGATATAGCCTTTGCCATTGGCGTTATTATGATGCTTGGAAAGCGCGTATCACAAGCAATGAAAGCCTTTCTTTCAGCATTAGCTGTCATTGATGACTTGATTGCTATTATTGTAATTGCCATATTTTATGGTGGAGGTGTAGATTTTCCTCATTTAATCGTTGCTGCTATTGTGACGGGGGCACTATGGTATACCAATAAACAAGGCTATGTGAGACCAGTTTTATATGGTGTACTCGGGGCCGTTCTTTGGTATTTTGTTTTAAAATCTGGCGTTCATGCCACTATCGCTGGTGTTGTGCTAGCTATGACTATTCCCGCATCTGGCAAGCTAGATGGAGAAACGGTGTATCCTATGCACGCATGGGCGGATAAACTGAAAAATTGGGTTAATTTTTTGATTATTCCTCTATTTAGCTTCTTAAATGCTGGTGTATCCTTCTCAGATGTTTCTGTAGATCATTTGTTCCACCCTGTTGTTTTAGGTGTTTCATTAGGCCTTATCTTAGGAAAACAGCTTGGTATATTCTCCGCTGTTTACGTTTTAGTACAATCTAAGATTATTAAGATGCCGACTAATACGACATGGCCAGAGGTATATGGTACTGCCATCGTTTGTGGTATCGGTTTTACCATGAGTCTGTTTGTTGCCACATTGGCATTCCCACCTGGGGTAACCCAAGAGATGTCTAAGATCGGTATTTTTATTGGATCTATTATCTCTGGTTTGTTAGGCGCTACTGTTCTGACAATTGCCTATAAAATCAGAACAGCAAGACATAAATAGTGATTGAAGTATATTAGGAAGGATTTATATGGAACGGATATTTGTATTTTTACGTTCTCCTGGTGCTGCAACTACTGTATTACTAGGGGCTACCATTATTGCCTTAATCGTTGCTAATTCTCCGTTGGCTACACAATACATGTCATTAGTAAACTTACCATTGGGACCATTAACTACTATGGAATGGGTTAATGATGCGTTGATGGCCATCTTCTTTCTTTTCGTAGGATTAGAAGTAAAACGTGAATTGGTGAGTGGTGAGCTTAATACTAATGCTAAGCGTATCATGCCAGGCATTGCTGCTTTATTTGGGGTTATTGTACCGGCTATTATTTTCTATCTTATAGCTGGTTCTAATGATGTATATGTTCATGGTTGGGCAATTCCAACGGCCACCGATATAGCATTTGCTATTGGTGTTATTACGGCGTTAGGTTCAAGGGTACCAAACTCTATGAAAGTATTCTTAACGGCGTTGGCTGTTATTGATGATCTAATTGCGATCATTGTAATTGCTATTTTCTATGCATCAAATCTCAATGTGTTTTATCTAGTTGTTGCTATTATTGTGACAGGATTATTAATTTATTGTAATCGTGCTGGTTACGTTCGATCGTTATCTTACATTATTCTCGGTGTAATTTTATGGTATTGTATCTTACGGTCTGGATTACATGCCACAATGGCCGGTGTAATTCTTGCCATGACGATTCCGGAACGCGGTAAGATTGGCCGCAAATATGTAAGACCGATGCAACACTGGGAACATTACTTATCCAACTGGGTGAGCTTTGTAATTGTTCCGATTTTTGCATTTTTTAATGCCGGGGTTAACCTTGATGGATTCGGTATGGCTGATTTAAGTCATCCAGTTGTACTAGGCGTTGCATTAGGCCTCATTTTGGGTAAACAAATTGGTATTTTTGGTGCCATGTTTGGGATGATTAAATTAGGAATTGTCCCTATGCCTGCAGAAGCTAACTGGAAATTTATATATGGGACTTCCATCGTATGTGGTATTGGTTTTACCATGAGTATATTCGTTTCTGTTTTGGCTTATGATCCAGGTCATGCGCAAGAGATGGCTAAGGGCGGTGTGTTGATAGGCTCCATCATTTCTGCTATCATTGGTTATGCCTACTTACGTATAGTCGGTTCTAAACGCAAAGAATGTCATATTGGGGTATATCATAATTGCTAGTTGAGCAATAAAGGGGAATGTACATGATTAAGAAGGTTTTAATACTATGTACGGTGTTATGTATGACTAATATGATGGCTTTCACACAAGGAAAATCTGTTGATAAGGGACAACGGGGCCATCATGTACAAAAAATTCAAACTATGTTAGTACATCAAGGCTATCTTAAGGATTCAGCCGATGGTATTTTTGGGCATAACACTGAGTTAGCAGTACGCAAGTTTCAAAAAGCTAAGGGCCTCGCCGTAGATGGGCGTGTAGGCACAGCTACGATGAGTGCTTTAGAAAAGGAAGAAACCCGTTTTGGCGATTCAACCATTTCGCGTAGTCATAATGGGGTTCCCAATAAATATGTGCGGGTTATGACGATGCATGCTAGTGCATATAGCTCGCAAGATCCTGGGAATAGTAATTATACGGCAACCGGCAGTCGCTTGAAAAAGGGGATTGCCTCTGTGGATCCTCGGATTATTCCTCTAGGTACAAAAATGTTTGTCGAAGGTTATGGCTATGCTGTGGCAGACGATGTAGGTGGTGCTATTAAGGGCAGTCGTATTGACTTAGCCTTTGATTCACGTGCTGATGCTTTAAGATTTGGACGTCAGACTGTAAAGGTTTATATTTTATAATTCCATACAATTGTGTTGAAAGCTCTAGTTTATGACTAGAGCTTTTTCCGAATTATATTATTTCTCTAAATACGAATATTCGGAGTTTCATGGTATAATATAAGTATCAATATAAATTGAGTATTCAGCAAAGGAAGGCTTATGAATAAAGTTCGACGTGTTGAAAGAATGGTGGCTATGACTAAACTGCTAGTCGATTCACCACAAAAATTAATATCTCTTAATTATTTCTGTGATTTTTTTGGAATGGCAAAATCCACAGTAAGTGAAGATTTGACCTGTGTACGCCAATCGATGGAACATTTTCAATTGGGTACATTGGAAACGGTGGCAGGTGTAGCTGGTGGCGTTAGATTTATACCTCATCGAAAAGGGGAGCAGGCGAATGAAATCTTACGGGATGTTCAACAACGTTTGCGTGAACCGGATCGCATCATACCTGGTGGGTTCATTTATATGTCGGATATTTTATATGATTGGCATGTGATGACCCGTTTAGGTGAAATTATAATGACCCGCTTTGTTGATCGTAATCCTGATTATATTTTGACAGTAGAAACAAAGGGAATCCCATTAGCAGTTATGGTAGCAAGAGCTTTCAACAAACCTCTTGTGATTGCCCGTCGTGATAGTAAGGTTACGGAAGGATCTGCCATCAGTATTAACTATGTAACGGGTTCATCGGGCCGAATTCAAACGATGACATTGACTAAACGCGCCATACCACAGAATGCGAAGGTCTTAATTATTGATGATTTTATGAAGGCTGGAGGTACGGCTAAAGGTCTTACAGAGCTTGTACATGAGATGAATGGTAAAGTGGTGGGAATCGGTGTCCTAGTAGCTACAGCTGAACCGAATCCTAAGTTAATCAATGATTATGAATCGCTATTTACGTTCCATGGTATTGATGAAAGTACAAATGAAATTCATATCGATCCTGTATTTGATACGATTGATAGATAGGAGTTTACTATGAAAATTGCAAGTCTTATTTTAGCGGCTGGTAAGGGTACACGGATGAAGTCCAAATTGCCAAAGGTGCTTCATAAAGTGGGCGGTAAAGCTATGGTTGAACGCGTATTAGAAACAGTTCAATCATTAGGAACTGATAAAGATGTTGTTATCGTCGGCTTTGGTGGTAATGCGGTACAAGACTATTTAGAAGGTCGTGCTGAATTTGTACGTCAAGAAGAGCAAAATGGTACGGGTCATGCAGTAAAGATGGCGGAACCTGTATTAGGAGATTTTGATGGTACTATTCTTTTATTATGCGGCGATACACCACTCGTTACAAAAGAAAGCTTAGAAGCACTTTTAGAAGAACATAAAAACTCTGGTGCGGCAGCTACAATTTTGACTGCTCATATGCCTGACCCAACAGGTTATGGTCGCATCATTCGTAACGCTGAAGGTCACGTTGTACGCATTGTGGAACAAAAGGATGGTAAGCCAGAAGAATTAGCCGTACAAGAAGTTAATACTGGTATGTATGCGTTTGATAGCAAAAAACTTTGGCCATGTCTCGGTCAATTATCCGATGATAATGCACAAGGTGAATTATATATTACCGATGTGGTTGGAATTCTTGTGAATGGCGGCGATAAGGTAAGTGCTTATATGACTGAAAATTTTGAAGAGTCCTTAGGCGTAAACTCCCGCTTGCAATTGGCTGAAGCAGAATCTATTTTAAAACATCGTAAGAATGTAGAATTAATGACAGCAGGTGTAACAATTATTGATCCAGCGAATACCTATGTAGCGCCAGAAGTTACTGTTGGTGCTGATACAATTTTACATCCTGGTACTGTGTTAGAAGGCAATACGGTAATTGGTGAAAATTGTGAAATTGGACCTCATACACGTTTGACAAATGTGAAAGTAGGTAATGACACAGTGATTCATTTCACCTATGGTCACGATTGTGAAGTAAAAGATGGCGTAGATATTGGTCCATATGTACATTTGCGTCCTAATACGGTTATTGGCAATAAGGTTCATATTGGTAATTTCGTAGAGGTTAAAAATTCCAATGTTGGGGAAGGCACTAAATTCCCTCATCTATCCTATATTGGCGATAGTGATGTAGGTTCTGGTGTTAATATTGGTTGTGGTACGATTACGGTAAATTATGACGGAAGAATCAAGCATCGCACAACAATCGGCGATGGTGCATTTGTAGGTTGTAATAGCAATTTAGTAGCGCCTGTAACAGTTGGTAATTATAGCTATATAGGTGCCGGTTCTACGATTACGAAAAATGTTCCTGACAAGGCATTAGCTGTAGGTCGCAGCAAACAAATTGTGAAAGAAAATTGGGTTACAGACGATACTTTCAAAAAGAAATAGGAATTTATTAAAAATTTTTCACACAAGATAGGAAAAATAGTATACAATAATAAGGCAATAAGGTTGTATATCTGTAATATTTCGTTACATATACATTGAGTAACTAACTGAGATTACGGAGAAATGAAAGGGTATCAAAATGGCATTTGAAGACGGCAAAAAACTTAAGATTTTCACAGGTAACGCAAATCCAGAGTTGGCAAAGGAAATTTGTGATTATTTAGGTTTGCCTTTGGGTGAAGCATTTGTAGGTCGCTTTAATAATGGCGAAGTACAAATTATGATTGATGAAAGCGTACGTGGCAAAGATGTATTTATCATTCAACCAACTAGCTATCCTGTAAATGATAACTTAATGGAATTGATGGTAATGGCCGATGCATTAAAACGTGCTTCTGCTCGTCATATTACAGCAGTAGTTCCTTATTATGGTTATGCACGTCAAGATCGTAAAACACGCGGTCGTGAACCAATTACAGCTAAATTAGTAGCTAACTTAATGCAAACTTCTGGTATTACACGTCTTGTAACAATTGATTTGCATGCAGGTCAAATCCAAGGCTTCTTTGATGTGCCAGTTGATCATTTATATGGTGCATCCATTCTAGCTAAATACATTAATGAAAAACATCTCGAAGATGTTATCGTTGTATCTCCAGACCTTGGTGGTGTAACACGTGCTCGTGATTTGGCTGACCGCATCGGTGCTCCTATTGCCATTATTGAAAAGAAACGCCCTGAACCAGGCGTGGCTAAGGTTATGAATTTAATTGGCGATGTAAAAGGAAAAAACTGTATCATCGTTGATGACATCGTAGATACAGCAGGTTCTCTTGTAGAAGGTGCTAAAGCATTAGAAGCGTTTGGTGCAAAATCTGTTATGGCTGCTGTTACTCATGCTGTATTGACAGACCCAGCAAGCGAACGCATTGCAAACTCTAACATTAAAGAGCTTATCGTAACAAATACAATGCCATTACCAGAAAATTGTAAATTACCAAATGTAACGCAATTATCTGTAGCTCCATTATTGGGTGAAGCCATTATGCGTATCTTTCACGAAGTTTCAGTAAGTAATTTATTCGATAAATAATAGGTGATTCTTGAAATTAGTAGTAGGCCTTGGCAATCCGGGCAAGCAATATGAAACGACAAAACATAATATAGGATTTATGGTTATCGATGCCATTGCAGATAGCGTATCTCACACGCCTTGGAAAGAGGAACAACGTGCTGAGGTTTGTAGTATCAATGTAGATGGGGAAAAGGTATTGCTTGTAAAACCACAAACGTTTATGAATGCTAGTGGTGAATCGGTAGGGCCTTTGATGCGGTACTATAAGATAGATCCTTCTGATGTGTATTGCATCTATGATGATATGGATTTACCTGTAGGAAAATTACGTATTCGACCTAATGGAAGCTCTGGTGGTCATAATGGGATTAAATCTATGATTTCTCATTTGGGAACGGAGAATTTTCCACGATTCCGCGTCGGTATAGGTCGCCCGCTGCCACAATGGACTGTTATTGATCATGTGTTAGCACCATTTAGTGAAGAAAATCAAGAGAAGGTACAAAAAGGTATTAAAGATACGGTGAAAGCTGTATTAGGAACCTTAGAGGTGGGTATCGATAAAGGGATGAATTTATATAATCCTAAACGTCGTCCACATCGATAAATAACATGCATAAGGGCATGAGTCTCATAGAGATTCATGCCTTTTTTATGAGGTATTACTATGAATCAGCAACAAATGCCCTTTGTTGAGGCATTGGAAGATTATAAAGAAGAACATTATGTGCCCTTTCATACACCAGGGCATAAAATCGGTGGTGGGGCTCATCCAATTTTACAATCATGGATGGGACCTGCACTGTCATATGATCTAGGCGTAATGTATGCATTGGATGACTTACATGAACCAGAGGGTGCATTAAAAGAGGCACAAGAGTTAACAGCTCAATTGTATGGTGCTGAACATTGTTGGTTTTCTATTAACGGCACAACGGCCCTTATAGAGGCCATGATTATGGGCATTGTGAGTCCCGATGAAACCATTATTATCCCTCGTGAGGCTCATCGCTCCGTCGTTAGTGGTCTTGTTCTATCAGGCGCCAAACCTGTTTATATGAATTGTGAATTTGATGAGCGATGGGGAATTCCATTAGGTGTAACCTTAGAAGATGCTGTAGAAACGATGGATGCACATCCAGAAGCCAAGGCCATTTTACTGGTATATCCCAATTATTATGGTGTAGGTGTTGATATAAAGAATATTGTTAAAGAAGCGCACAAGAGAAATCTGGTTGTTTTGGTTGATGAAGCGCATGGTCCTCATTTACCATTTGTAGAAGCATTACCTATTGAGGCTATCGAGGCGGGTGCAGATTTGGTAGCACAAAGCACTCATAAGTCGTTAGGATCCCTGACGCAAACGTCATGGCTATTAGGTCAGGGCAATCGCTTTCAGTATCGCCGTATCACACAGATACATCAAATGTTACAAAGTACGAGTCCGAATTATATATTCTTAGCATCTCTTGATATGGCGCGTCATCAATTAGCTATGGAAGGTACGAATTTAGTGAATCGCACTGTATCGTTAAGCTTACGATTGCGGCGTGAGTTGTCATCCATAGCTGGGATTTCTGTCATGTGTGGAGAAGATGTAGATAGACCTAATTATGATGTAACAAAGGTATTAATCGATGCTAAGGAATTAGGAATTACAGGTGTAAATTTTGAAAAACGACTACGTGCCCATCATATCGAAGTTGAACTTGTGCAAGCGCATCATGTGCTCGTTCTAATCACCATAGGTGATACCGAGGAATCTATTATGAATCTTGTAAAAGCGGTACAAGCTATCAGCGATGAGATTTGTAGTGAGTCATCTTTATTGAATCATATGGGTGGTCAAATAGTGGACCGCACTAAAATTATTCAGTCAGCTAGTGTTTTACCTACTCCAGTTGTGCGTATGACACCGAGAGAAGCCCTCTATAAGAATCGCAGAACTTGTTCTTTAAAAACAGCTTTGCATCGTATTTGTGGTGAAACCATAGCTTATTATCCGCCAGGGATTCCCTGCGTAGCCGTAGGTGAAGAGATTACGGAATCTGTGTTACAATATATACAACAACGGCGTGCACTAGGCTATGTACCTAATGGTGCGGCCGATATGAGCTTAGAAACAATACAAGTTGTAGAGGAGTAAATATGGGGACTTTAATCATACTAGAAGGTGGCGATGGTAGTGGTAAGGCCACGCAAACAAAGCGTTTAGTAGAACGATTACAGGCAGAAGGACATCGTGTATGCAGTGTTAGCTTTCCAAATTATGATAGCGATGCATCTATGCCTATTAGGATGTATCTGTCGGGACAGTTTGGTACCGATGTAGACTCAGTTAACCCTTATGTGGCGAGTTCTATGTATGCTATAGATCGCTTTGCATCCTATAGAATGGATTGGGAATCGTTCTATACTGATGGTGGTATCATTATCGCCGATCGTTATACAACATCTAATATGGTTCATCAAATGGTAAAATATACAGATCCGGATAAGCGCATTCAATTTTTAGAATGGCTAGAAGATTTTGAGTTTGTTAAGTTTGGCTTGCCACGTCCTGATGTGGTATGTTTACTTGATGTTCCGTTGGAGGTGACCGAGTCTTTGATGTCTGAGCGTACCGGTAAAACTGGAGGCGAGACTGGGGACATACACGAAGGAAATCGAGCATATTTACAATCTGTTCACGATGCATATGATGAATTGGTTGAACGCTATCAATGGCATCGTATTTCCTGCGCTCAACAAGATGAATCTGGAACTTTCACAATGCGAAGTATAGAATCTATACATAATGATATATATGAGGTGATAAAAGCTCTATTAAAATAGGTGAAACCTCAAGTCTTTGATAATGGCGGCTCTTTAAAAAGTCGCCATTTTCCTATATAATAGTAATATTGGACAGGATAGGAGGGATTATGACATATTTTGATAATGTAATCGGTCAAGATACGATTAAAAACCACCTAACTGAATTGGTAAAACGGCAAACATTACCCCACAGCTTGCTATTCTATGGTGAAGCTGGACTCGGTAAGCTCGATATGGCTATTGGATTGGCATCCTTGATTTTAGGACGACCAGTTTTTCAGGGCCACAATGGTGCTGATTATTTAGAGGAGGTAAAAAATGCGCGCCTTGCCAATGGTGAAAGTGAAAAGAAAATAGAGGCGGAAGGTTTACCCATTTATATGGATAAGGGCGATGCATTTTGGATTCGTCCCATGAAGTCTACCTTAAAAGTAGAACAGTGGTATACCTTATTACAAGATCATCTATCGGTGGCTGGACTTGGAAATCGCGTCGTTATTATTGAAGACTTTCATGTGGCCAATGCTATTATGGCTAATGCCATGCTAAAGACGATTGAAGAACCACCCGCACAGGTGTACTTTATCATTATTACGAATAAAATTAATCTTGTATTACCTACGATTATTTCCCGTTGTATGGGTATTGGTTTTCAACCGGTTTCGGATGAAAGTATACGACGTGCATTGGCGGAACGGGGCATTAAAGGAAACATAGAAGAAGCTATTTCCATGGGGCATGGTAATCC
Source organism: Veillonella sp. 27098_8_77 (assembly GCF_041431535.1). Taxonomy (NCBI): domain Bacteria; kingdom Bacillati; phylum Bacillota; class Negativicutes; order Veillonellales; family Veillonellaceae; genus Veillonella; species Veillonella sp. 27098_8_77. The sequence goes on from NZ_JAPVXW010000020.1 coordinate 12,160, forward strand.
TGCTGTTGTAGAATCACTGTTACAACAAGGAACTATAGCCATGTTGGATTTAGCTATTAAATGGATGCAAACCTTGGGGTCTGATTCACGTTGGTTTTCCAAAGTTGCCATATGGTGTGAATCATTAACTCGTGAGGATGCATTGGATTTAATGCATTGGTTACGCGTGGTAAGTCGCGATATGATGGCCCTAAAATGCGGGGCTACGAACGAACAACTACGTGTGCCTATGCATAGTACTGTATTATTAAAATTATTACCGCATTGGCCCATGGCCGCTTTAGCAACTGTAGTTCATGAAACGTTACGAGCGGAACAGGCTTTGCGTTTACACATAAAAATCGCTCTCGTGGTGGACGGTCTCAGTATCGCCCTTCACGATGCTCGTGAGGAGGTTTAGATGGTAACCATCGTTGGCGTACGATTTAAAAAGGCCGGTAAGATTTACTATTTTTTACCTGGTGAAGAAACTTTATCCATCGAGGATGGCGTCATTGTTGAAACTGCGCGTGGCGTTGAATATGGTACGGTTGTTATTGGACCAAAAGAAGTTTCGAAAGATTCTTTAGTGATGCCTGTCAAAGAAGTGATGAGAAAGGCCACACCTAAGGATTTGCAACAATTAGAAAAGAATGAGGAACGGGAAGAAAAAGCCTTTGCTATATGCTTAGAGAAAATTGCAAAGCGTAAATTGCCGATGAAGCTAATTAACGTAGAATACACATTTGATATGAATAAAATTGTGTTCTTCTTTACTGCTGACGGGCGCATAGACTTTCGTGAACTCGTAAAGGATTTAGCCACTGTTTTTAGAACACGCATTGAGTTGCGTCAAGTAGGTGTTCGCGATGAAGCTAAGGTGTTAAATGGAATTGGCGCCTGTGGTAGACACTTATGTTGCTCCAATTTTTTAGGTGACTTTTCACCCGTATCGATTCGCATGGCTAAGGATCAAAATCTTAGTTTGAACCCTACCAAAATTTCTGGTGTATGCGGCCGACTCATGTGTTGTTTAAACTATGAAGATGATTTGTATAAAAAGGGTGGCGATCTATATGTGAAGAAGGAGAGAACCCCTTCTCCTCGCGATGTAGAACCACCGGGGATTGGCAAGGAGGTTGTAACCGATGAAGGCATTGGTAAGGTCCTTAAGGTAAATCATCATAAACATACGGTTAAGGTTCAATTAGAGGCAGGCCGAACCATTGATTTAAAATGGTCCGACGTGGCATTACCAGATGAATGATTTAGAACAACTGGATGATTTGATTATCGATGATTTAAAAATATATCAACGGCGAGATCAATTTCGATTTTCCTTTGATGCCATTGCGCTAGTGCATTTTTGCCGTTTCAATGGACATTATCGATATATAGATTTGGGGACTGGCACCGGTGTATTGCCGTTGATAGGGACATCATTGGGAGCAGGCCATATGACAGGCGTTGAAATTAATGATGTAATGGCCAATCTGGCTCAGCGCAGTGTTACTTATAATCATAAGTCTGATGTTATATCTATCGTTCAAGGCGATTATCGTACAATGAGCTACCATCAGTTTGGCCCTAAACCCTTTGATGGTGTATTAGTGAATCCACCATACTTTGATCATCATGGTGGTAAAGTTCCTGGTGATAGTAATCTATGCTTGGCGCTGCATGATATGTGCACCACCATTGATGATGTATGCAAATCTGCATCAAGATTGGTTAAATATAAGGGTTATCTATGGATGGTATATAGTGCACCACGTTTATCTGAGTTGATGGCGTCGTTAGCATCAACCGATTTTATCATTAAACGATTGCGTTTTATTCATGGTATGATTGGAAAACCAGCTAAAATCGTTTTGGTGGAGGCCATAAAAGGTGGAAAATCATCACTTATTGTGGAACCACCGCTTGTCGTATATAAAAAACCTAATGTGTACACGGAGGAGGTGTCTCGTTGGTATGAACGAAAATAACAAGGGCACCCTATATTTAGTGCCTACGCCAATTGGCAATTTAGAGGATATGACCTATCGCGCTGTACGCATATTAAATGAGGTTGATGCTATTGCGGCAGAGGATACGCGTCATACAGGTATATTGCTAAAGCATTTTGAAATTAGTAAGCCTTTGATTTCTTACCATGAACATAATAAGGAAGAAAAAGGAAACGCCATTATTGCTATGCTGTTAAATGGTAAGGATATTGCTTGCGTCAGTGATGCGGGGATGCCCGCCATATCGGATCCAGGTGCAGATCTTGCGTCAAAAGCTATTGCACATGACATATCTGTTGTACCATTACCTGGTGCTAATGCGGCATTAACGGCACTTATTGCATCCGATTTAGACACAAAACAATTTACATTCTTTGGTTTTTTACCAAAGCGTGGTAAACATCGAAATGATGCTCTCCAACTTATGGCTAAACAACGGGGGACGCTTATATTCTATGAAGCACCTCATCGTTTACAAGAGGTACTAGTAGATATGTATGCAGCCTTTGGGAACAGGCCGATTACGATTGCTCGAGAGGTAACTAAGAAGTTTGAAACCTTTCTACGTAGTGATTTAGCATCTATATGTAATGATCTAGATCAAATAACCTATAAAGGAGAATTTGTTCTCGTTATAGGCGGTTGTGAAACGGGAGAATCCACTGATGATGTGGAAGAGAAACCTGTGTCTTATGAAGAGGTAGTAGCTGAATTGGTAGCATCAGGCGTGCCAAAGAAGGAGGCCATACGCGAGGTGGCAAAACGCTTTGGTGTTTCACGCCGTGAGGTTTATAATATTGTAGAACGATAACACTTTCACAAGTGATGAATAGAAGGAGATTATGATGGGCGAAGAAAAAAAGACATATTATATTACAACTCCAATTTATTATCCTAGTGCTAAATTGCATATAGGTCATACATACTGTACATCCGTAGCCGATACCATTGCACGTTTTAAACGTCTCGCAGGCTATGATGTACGATTCTTGACAGGTTCTGACGAACATGGTCAAAAAATTCAACGTGCCGCTGAGGCACAAGGTATTACACCATTAGAATATACGACTAATATTGTAAATGGATTTAAAGCATTATGGGAAAAAATGCATATTTCTAATGATGATTTCATTCGCACTACTGATCCACGTCATGAAAAGGTAGTCCAAGAATTATTTACGAAAGCTTACGAAAAAGGCGATATTTACAAAGCTGAATACGAAGGCTGGTATTGTACACCTTGTGAATCCTTCTGGACTGAACAAAAACTTGGTGAAAATCATACCTGTCCAGACTGTGGTCGTCCTGTAGAGCGCGTTAAAGAGGAAAGTTATTTCTTTAAACTCGGTAAATATACAGACCAATGGCTTAAATTTATTGAAGAAAATCCTGACTTTATTCAACCTGAATCTCGTCGCAATGAAATGATTCAGTTCGTAAAACAAGGTCTTGAAGATTTGGCCGTTTCTCGTACATCCTTTGATTGGGGCATCAAGGTTCCTTTTGATCCTAAACATGTTGTTTATGTTTGGTTTGATGCACTCGTAAACTATATTAGTGCATTAGCCCCATTTGATGGTGATGGTGAATTATATAAGAAATTCTGGCCAGCAGACCTTCATTTGGTGGGTAAGGAAATTGTACGTTTCCATACCATTATTTGGCCTATGATGCTCATGAGCCTTGAGTTGCCATTGCCTAAAAAGGTATTTGGCCACGGCTGGATGATTGTAGATGGTACGAAGATGAGTAAATCTCTAGGTAATGTTATCGATCCAAATCCATTGATTGATACATATGGTGCGGATTCTTTGCGTTATTATTTGTTAAGTGAAATTACATTAGGTCATGATGGAAACTTCACATTACCTAACTTTGTAACAAAAATCAATGCAGACTTATCTAATGACTTAGGTAACTTGTTGAATCGTACCATTGCGATGATTGAAAAATATCATGGTGGTATCATTACAAAAACTGATGATGTAGATGATTTAGATAAAGAAATTTCTTCCTTGGCAGAACAAACGGTGGCAGATTTTGAAGTTCAAATGGAAGCTATGGAATTAAATAAGGCCCTTAAAACAGTATGGGCTTTCATCAGCCGTATGAATAAATATATCGATGAAACTATGCCTTGGGTATTGGCTAAGAGTTCTGAAGAGGCGGATATATTACGTTTGAAATCTGTTATGTATCATCTTGCTGAAAGCTTACGCATCATTGCCGTTCTCGTAAGTCCTGTTATTCCAGTAGGGGCTCCAAAAATTTGGGAACAATTGGGCCTAGGTGGTTTTGATCATGTCCAATTGGATGATGTGCGCACATGGGGTGGTACTCCAACAGGTACAAAGGTCGTAAAAGGTGAGCCAATTTATCCACGTTTTGAAATCCCAGAAATGGTAGACATCGTCACTGTAGAAGAAAAAGCTATCGATGCTGTTGATACATCGAATATTCCACCATTAAAAGAAAATATTACCTATGATGATTTTGATAAATTGGATCTTCGCGTAGCAAAGGTTATTAGCTGTGAAAAGGTACCAAAGTCTAAAAAATTATTGAAATTCATATTGGATATCGGTATTGAAGAACGCACCGTATTAAGCGGTATATCCCAATATTACGATCCAGAATCTATGGTTGGTAAAAAGGTCATTTACTTAGCAAACCTAAGCCCTAAAAAAATGATGGGTATTGAGTCTTACGGTATGATTTTATCCGCTTCTGATTGGGAAGAACATTTAGAAGTTACCAATATTGAATCCTTACCAGCAGGGAGCATTGTGAAATAATGAAACTCTTTGATACACATGCGCATATTAATGACAATCGTTTTGATAACGATAGAGCGGATATGCTACAAGCCTGTTTTGATGCAGGTGTTGAATACATTATGATTCCTGGTGTAGATAGACAAACAGTTGAATCTGGCGTTGCATTGGCAGAAACAGATGACCGTTTGTATGCTGCTGTAGGAACCCATCCGCACGAAGCAAAAGACTTTACTGATGATGATTATGAATATTTTAAAGAATTAGCCTTGCATAACGATAAGGTTCGCGCCATCGGTGAAATTGGCCTTGATTATTATTATGATTTTTCAGATCGACCAACGCAAAAGAAGGTTTTCATACGTCAACTTGAGTTGGCTCGTGAAGTAGATTTGCCAATTATTATCCATGATCGCGATGCGCATGGAGATATTATGGATATTTTGCGCAATGAAGGTAAGGAGAACTGGGGGATTTTCCATTGTTACTCTGGCAGTTGGGAGATGGCAAAAGAAGCAATTAAATTGGGCTTTTATATCTCATTTGCAGGACCTGTGGTATTCCCGAAATCGACTAAATTAAAGGAAGTGGCAAAACAAGTGCCCCTTGAACGTATTCTTATCGAAACAGATTCCCCGTATTTGACACCGCCTCCATTTAGAGGACGTCGCAATGATCCTAGTAAAACACAATTTGTGGCACAAGAAATCGCATCCTTACGTGGAATGGATGTGGATGAGTTTGCTTCTATTGCTTATGAAAATGGCAAGCGTGTATTTGGAATAAAATAAATAGTGATAGTCATAGATACTATAAAATATATGTAGATTTATATATCTATGCTTAGAAAACGCGATTCTTTCTTGGAAGGAATCGCGTTTTTCTATGGTATACTAACAATATATAGTCTATATGGATTTGGACTTACAAAGGATGAAAAGATGGAACGCATAGCATTTATTGACTTGGGATCGAATTCCGTTCGATTCGTTATTTATGAAATATCAGATACAGGTAGTTATCGTTTAATATATCAGGAAAAAAATTCAATTCGTTTAAGCGAAAATATGTGGGGAAAACATAAACTGACAGAAGCGGCGATGAATCGAGCTTTAGTATCTTTACAGTCTTATGTACATATGGCAAAGGCTCTTGAGGTAAACTTCATTAAGGCTGTTGCAACAGCAGCTGTACGGTTGGCTAAAAATGGTGATGAATTTATTAATATAGTAAAACGAGAAACAGGGCTTGATTTAGAATGTATTTCTGGTGAGGAAGAGGCGCGATTAGGATTTTTAGGGGTAATCAATACAATTGGTCTTAAAGACTTTGTTATCTTTGATTTAGGCGGAGCCAGCACAGAGGTAACATTAGTACGAAATCGACAGATTGAACGATCTGTGAGTTTACCCATTGGTGCACTCACATTAACAGGTACTTATCAAACAGGGGATGAGTTCACAGAAAAAGAATATAATAAAATGGTCAAGGCCATAAGGAAAACTATAGAAGAACAGGCTTGGCTAAAAAATACTAAAATGCCTCTATTAGGCATTGGCGGAACAGCACGTAATATTGCAAAAATGGATCAACGTAAATTATCCTACCCAATAACTAAAATACATAACTATGAAATACCATATCATAGATTTACTGAACTTTTAGATGAGGTTAAATCTAAGCCTTTAGCTCAACGTAAAAAAATAAATGGGCTCTCATCTGAACGGGCTGATATCATTATTGCAGGTATGACCATCGTCTATGAATTATTTAATTATGTGAATTGTAAAACCCTAGTCGTAGGTGGTTCTGGGCTTCGAGAGGGGTTATTTTATGATTATTATGGGCATAATTATTTAGGTGGTAAACCTATTATTCCCGATATTTTGATTCACTCCGCAGAAAATGTCCTCCTTGGTATGACACGTCATGAACTCGTTCATGCTAAATATATTTGTAAATTGGCAGATACATTATTTGAACAGTGGTGGTCATTGCATAAGGGGGATAATGCATTGCGTCGATGCTTGCAAGTTGCGTCATTGTTGCATGATATCGGTAAACGGGTCAATTATTATAGCCATGCCAGACATGGATGCTATATGCTAGTCAACAGTAATTTATATGGTATGAGCCATATTGAACAGGCTTTTAGTGCATTTTTGGTTATGAATTCGCATGGTTTAACGCCTAAGGAATATAAAAATTTCTTATACGGTAAATTACTGGATGATGAGCAACGTACTATGGGGCAGAAGTTATCAATTATTTTAGCCATTGCAGAGGCTCTTGATGAAAGTCATGAACAATTAATTACCAAATTAGATAGCCGAATTAGCCCTGATAAGGTGCTATTAATCGTAGAATACCCAAAACATCGAGATATAGATATAACAAAAGGGGCTGTTGAAAAATTAGTAAAGCCTTTTAAAAAGGAATTCAAACGTCAGTTAGAAATTGAGTGGTCCCCTCAGTAGGAGGTAGGTATGACATTATCTAAAGTGCTCAGATATGCAATTTTACATGTTGGGTCTAGCAGTATGAGCATTACAATATTAGAATATAAAAGCATTGATGAAGTCCGTGTGATTGACTATGCTGCACGAGAAGTTACCTTTGGGGAAGAATTATTTCAAACCTCTCGCCTTAGCTTTAAAACCATTGAGGAGATTTGTGATATTCTTAAAGGCTACAAACAATTGATGGCTGATTATGGTGTGTCTAGATGTCGTTTATACGGGACTACAGTAATTAGAGAAGCCGCAAATCGAAGAGCTATATTAGATCAGATTTTTATACAAACTGGTATGCGTGTGGAAGTAATAGACATGCCTAAAGAGGTTTATTTTAAATACGCTCTCGTATATTATGAAATGATGTATCACCATAAGGCGGCGGATGAAGATACGGCTTGCTTATTTGCGGATATTACGTCCGGTGGCGTTGGCTTAACCGCTTGGCGAGGAGCATCTCTATTATTTCAACAAAATATGCATAGTGGTTCTCTTCGTGTTATGGAGTCCTTTAATCGAAACCAACGTGCATCGATATCATTTAGTACAGCCATAACAGAATATTTGCATCGTATGATTAGCCCATTACGCGAGGAATTACAACTTTTTAACATTAAAAATATTATTCTCTCCGGTGATGAGGCGCGTTTAATTCTACAGTTAATGGGGTATAACGATAGCGACCCTATTATTACAATTAATCCTCAACAGTTTAAGGAACTCGTTGATTCCTTTGATGGCATTACGGCCACTAAATTGATGAATCGTTATAAGATTCCAGAGTTTAAAGCCAATATTCTCATGCCGACTATGATTCTCTTTGCAGAGCTTATCAACGCTATACAACCGGAGTCGTTAATCTTTAGTAGCTATTCCTTTTCGCAAGGTATTAGTTGGTTCTATGGCGTAGAATCGGAAAACCATCCCTATATGTATCAATTGCGCGAGCAAAATGCAGATTTGGCACGGGCTATAGCATCACGCTATCATACGGACTCCGTCCACGATCGAGAGGTAGAGCGTTTTAGCTTAGCTTTTTGTAACGCATTGCGGCATAAGGGCCTACCAGAACGGTGGGGCTATTTGTGTCGCATAGCGGCTATCCTCTGCTCTGTTGGTAAATTTGTAAGCCTTAGAAATCATGGAGAACATGCGTATCATATCGTAATGGGTACGGATATATTTGGGCTTTCAGAAGAAGAAAAACAAGTGGTTGCCAATGTGGTGTATTACCACTATAAAGGGACACCTTCGGATGATGATGAATATTTTAGAGTCCTTACAGAATTGCAAAAAATACAGGTTACAAAGCTAGTTGCTATTGTCAGAGTAGCTTGCTCATTAGATGCGGGGAGCAATCAAAAAATAGATGAAATACGTTTAGAAGAACGGGATAAGGAGCTAATTGTCCATGTAAGGACAAAGGAGAATATATCTCTTGAATGGTGGACGTTTAATCGGGATTCTGTCTATTTTAGTGAAATATTTGGGATGGAAATTTCCTTAACCATAGGGGGTGTGTAAGTTGTTTACAAGTCCAAAATATTATTTTAATCGTGAGTTATCATGGCTCAAATTTAATCAACGGGTTTTATTGGAAGCAATGGATACAAGCAATCCCTTGATGGAACGATTGCGCTTTATTGCAATTGCTAGCTCTAATTTAGATGAATTTTTTATGATTCGCGTTGCAGGATTGCGCCATCAAGCTATGAATGGCATCGTTAAATATGATGCAGCCCATATGGATGCAAAAGCTCAACTTAAAGCTATCGATGAATCTGTACAGCGTTTAGTTTCCTTACAATATACGTATTTACATCGCGTTTTGGGGGATTTAAAAGAGAAAGGGCTGTGTTTTTTTCATCCTGAAGATCTTGATGTAAAGACAAAAGCTTGGTTGCGTCACTATTTTGAGGAACAAATTTACCCTGTTGTGACACCGTTGGCCGTTGACTCAGGGCATCCGTTTCCATTTTTAGCCAATAATACGATTAATGCTATTGTTCGTATCTTTCAAGTCCAACCGGATGGTTCTAAGGATTATAAAATTGCCATTTTGCCAATTCCATCAGTACTAGATCGAATCATCGAAGTACCATCCTCATCGAATAAGGTACATAGATTTGTGTATTTAGAGGATATTATTACCTATTATTATGCGACCCAATTCTTTCAAGGTTATGGTATTGAAGAAGCTATGATTTTCCGATTGACTCGTGATGCGGATCTTGAAATTGATGAAGAAGATGCAAAGGATTTATTGACCGAAGTTGAAGCGTCGTTACGACGTCGACGTCGAGGTGATGCTGTGCGGCTAGAAGTGGTTGGTAATGGTTCTTCTGAGTTATTGCGTACCGTATTAGCTAGTGTAGAGTTAGAGGAAAAGGATGTATATTATATAGATGGTCATTTAGATTGTCGTATGTATCTAGATTTTTCAAATTATCCAGGCTATGATCATTTGCGGTATAAACCGTTTGAGCCTAAAATACCGAGCGATCTAATTGGCTGTGAAGAAGAGAATTTACTCGATGTAATTCGTAGTCGAGATATATTCGTACATCACCCTTTTGAAACCTTTAATGTAGTTGAACAATTTGTAGCACAAGCGGCTGTTGATCCTAATGTCTTAGCTATTAAACAAACCTTGTATCGCGTCAGTGGTGAATCACCTATTATTGCATCTCTTATAAAAGCGGCTGATAATGGTAAGCAAGTTACTGTCTTAATGGAGGTTAAAGCTCGTTTTGATGAAGAGCATAATATCATTATGGCCCGTAGATTGGAGAAGGCCGGTTGTCATGTAATTTATGGCTTAAAGGGCTTAAAAACACATTCTAAAATTACTATGGTGGTTCGACGCGAAGAAGATGGAATTCGCCGCTATGTTCATTTAGCAACGGGGAACTATAATGGTAAAACAGCCCGTATATATACTGATTGTGGGATTTTTACAAGTAATGATGAATATGGTGATGATGCATCCCGTTTCTTCAATTTGATTTCTGGCTATTCAGATCCACCGATCTGGAATAAATTTATTGTGGCTCCACTAAATTTACGGGAACGTATAATGGATCTTATTGATGAAGAAATTGAATGTGCCAAACGTGGTGAAGATGCATACATCATTGCAAAGATGAATTCTTTACTCGATAAAAAGGTTATTGCGAAATTATATGAAGCATCGGCCAATGGTGTACGCATTGACCTCATTGTGCGTGGGATTTGTACATTGCGACCTGGCATCGCAGGTATAAGCGATAATATTACGGTGCGTTCCATTGTAGGACGTTTTTTAGAGCATCATAGAATATTCTATTTTAGAAGTGGCGGTAATGACAAAATATTTATCTCTAGTGCTGATTGGATGCCTCGTAACTTGAATGAACGTGTTGAATTGATGATTCCTATTGAGGATAAACGTCATAAAGCACGTATCAAGGGTATTCTTGATTTGTACCTTGTAGATACGCTAAAAGCTCATATTATGAGAGCTGATGGATCGTATTATAAGGTAACAGATGTAGAGGGACCTATATCTGCACAAGAAGAATTAATGGAGGCCGCCAATACGCAAGAAAGTAAAGAAAAAATGACTGTTATAGAACGATTTAAGCCAATGTTTAAGATGAAAGAATGATGAAATTTAAAAACGCTGTTATATAGATGTATAAATATAGATTATAAATACCTAATTTACGTATGTTTTAGTCGTTTTATTTACTGTAATATGAAATGTAAATGAAAATTTAGAACTTTAATATATTTTGTGGTAACAATAGAAAAACTCATAAATATTCATTGTCGAAATAATATATACATCATATACTATATATTGTAGTAGTATCTTATATACCTCTACAATTTTGCTTATGTAGTATGTTATCGAAAAACCTAGATATGTATTTATACAGTGGACAAAACGTAAAAAAACAAAAGATTAAAAATAAGAAAAGCCATATATTATAAGGGGTTATCAACGATTGTTAACCTTGTGTGTTTGACAGGTTATATCTAACTGTAGTAGAATATGATTGTTACAGGAGGTATTTCGTAATGAGAATTCAAAAGACGCACAAGCGATATATATCGTCTGTGGTTGCTGGATTGATGGTAACTGCAATAACCTTGACTGGTTTTTCTTACAACGATAAAACTGTTACAGTCATGGCTGATGGTGCAGCTCATACTGTTAAAACACATTTAAATTCGAATGAAGGTATCGTGCGTAACGCAGGTATTAAATTAAATCCGAAAGATAAAGTAATTAGCGATTCTAATTCTGTACAAGAAGGGACAACACTTACAGTAGTAAGAGCATTCCCAGTATCTGTTACAGTAAATGGAAAGACTAGAACTGTTTATACTACACAAACTACAGCAGAGGATTTAGCAGAAGAATTAGGCTTTAAAGCTCCTAATTATACCACTGTAGCTAGTGGTGCTATTCAAGCTGGTAGTACTGTGAATATTGTACGTGTTACAAGCCGTGCAGTGAATACTGTGGATCAAGAAATCCCAGTTCAAGTTATTCGTCAAAAAGATGGCACAATGGCTCAAGGTGAAGAAGAAGTTGTTCAAGTTGGTCAACCGGGCACTGAACGCGTTCAAGTTGAGACATTATATAATAATGGCACCGCTATTAGAACGAATGAATTGTCTAAGTCTGTAATGACAAATATGGTACCTACAATTATTAAAGAAGGTACTCGTGAAGTAACGACATCCCGTAATGTATCTGGCCGTGCATCTCGTTCCATCGTTATGGAAGCATCTGCTTATTTAGCAGGTGATGGTGACGGTGCTGGTATTACTGCTACAGGTATTCCTGCAGTACGCGGTGTAGTTGCTGTTGACCCTGATGTGATTCCATTAGGTACGCGCTTATTTATTCCAGGCTATGGTGAGGCCGTAGCAGCTGATACAGGCGGTGCTATCGTAGGGAATCGTATTGACCTTGTTATGGACTCCTATGGTGAAGCCATGGACTTTGGTCGACGTGATGTAACAGTTTACGTACTCGATTAATTCATATTAATAATAAATGGAGATATCCAAGTGATATCTCCTTTTTGTATAATTAACCTAATGAGAAAAGGACGATATTTTCCAACGAGG
>NZ_JAPVXW010000021.1:0-21209 GCF_041431535.1 Veillonella sp. 27098_8_77
TTTGTCGTATATGTTATTTATCAGCCACAACAAGTTTATATCCATTCAAGTGAATATTATCTCCTGTAGTATCTTCGTTCGTTAAGGATTTTACATAGCTGTCGCCTGTAAGTGTCCAAGTGGAATCTTTGCTGAGTTTTAGTGTAATTTCTTTTGCTGTATTGTCAGTGTTTATAGCGCTAACTAAACTAGATCCATTTGTCATGTCTAGTGCAATGGTGCTAATTGCATCGGCTACAATATTACCGTTTAAAGCTTGGTTGGAGGCACGAAGTGTAAGGTGCCCGCCGTTTTCACCAGCTTTTCCCCAACGGGAATCTGCCGCTGCTTTCACTAAGGTAGTAGTATTTGGAGTGGAAATGGCATTGCCAGTAAGGTCTACTTCAGCAGTGGTGTTATTTACATAGATAAACGCGCCTATAGCATGAGATGTGAGCGTATTATTTTCTGCTTTTAAACGTGCAATGCCGCTAGCGGAGCACTTGGTGCATCTTGCGCAAAGGTTGGAAGGAATGCCAATGTAGAAAGGGCGGCACCTAATACAGCAGGAAGTACCCAACGGCGTAATTTTCTGTATGATTGTTTATGTTTTATAGATGTTGTCGTTTTATGTGTTTTGTTATTTTGTGTATTCATTGCAATCTCTCCTTTTAGACAATAAATATGTATTATATAAATTTTGATAAATATGATTGTATAAAATTTTTATAATACGTAGTATAATAATGGTGAATGAGGAATATATGAAAGTATAAATTATATAAAATAAGCGTATTGTTTAATGCTTTCATAAGGCCTATATTCTTTACATTCATTACATCGATTTAGTATAATATAATTTAGTATGATTACAATTGTACTAGTTCTGCCACATAGTAGTGAAAGGAGTTCCAAATTCGTAAAGGCGAATAGCGCAAGTACCCGCGAAGGCAGTCGTTAGGGTAGACGAGGTGAAGAGTGATCGAATCATCAGCGGATGCTCTTCCGGCATATTCATGTCGTAACAGATATTAAAAAGCCCATTGGTAACGATGGGGACAAAGTGTATCTGAATGAATTGTATTCAAATACTATTTGATACATAATTTGAACATTAACTTAGATCGTTAAGTTAGAATAGTAATTAGTTAGCCTTAGTTTTTGGCTGGGGCTAGAAATACCCCCAGTTATAGGAGGATATACTTATGTGCGGTATCGTAGGATACATTGGCTTTAATCAAGCATCTGATTTCTTGTTGGACGGTATGGCGAAATTAGAATACCGTGGTTATGACTCTGCAGGTATTGCTGTTATCGGCCCTGAAAATGTTATTAAAATTCAAAAGAAGGTTGGCCGCCTTGCTAATCTTGAAGCGATTGTAAAAGCTGACCCTAATGAAGGAACAGTAGGTATTGGTCATACTCGTTGGGCTACACATGGTCGTCCATCCGACATGAACGCCCACCCTCATGCATCTGAAGATGGTAAATTTGCTGTTGTTCACAACGGCATCATTGAAAACTACATGCCGTTGAAAGAAGAACTTATCGCAAAAGGGTACCATTTCAAATCTGAAACTGATACAGAAGTAGTAGCTCATCTATTAGAAGATATGTACGATGGTGATTTTGTGGGCACTGTGCGTCGCATGCTCAATCGTGTTGACGGTGCGTATGCTCTTGAAATTATCTGTGCTGATGAGCCAGACAAAATCATTTGTACTAAAAAAGAAAACCCATTGGTTATCGGCCTTGGCAAAGGTGAAAACTTTGTTGCTTCCGATATTCCAGCAATCATTAACTATACACGTGATACATACATCTTGAACGATTGTGAATTAGCTATCGTAACACGTGATAATGTATCCGTATTTGATCGTAAAGGTAATCCTATCGATAAAGAAGTGTTCCATGTTAACTGGAATGCAGAGGCTGCAGAAAAGGGCGGTTATGAACATTTCATGTTGAAAGAAATTCATGACCAACCAAAAGCTGTGCGTGATACATTCGGCACACACATTTCTGAAGATGGCAAAGCAGCTGTTTTTGATGAGTTAAACTGGACTGCTGACGATGTAGCAACTTTCAATAAAATCCTCATCGTTGCATGTGGTACAGCATACCATGCAGGTCTTGTAACAAAACAATATATTGAAAACTTGGCGCGCATTCCTGTAAGTGTGGAAATCGCATCTGAGTATCGTTACAGCAATCCATTGACTGATGACAAAACATTATGTATCGTTATCAGTCAATCTGGTGAAACATCTGATACATTGGCAGCGTTGAAAGAAGCTAAACGTCTTGGTGCTAAATCCTTAGCGATTACAAACGTAGTAGGTTCCAGTATCTCCCGTGAAGCAGATAACACTGTGTACACTTGGGCAGGCCCTGAAATCTCTGTAGCATCTACAAAAGCGTACACTACTCAATTAGTAGCAGGCTTGTTGTTCGCTGTATACCTTGGCCAATTAAATGGCAAAATGAATCCAGCGTTAGGCGAAGAAATCCTTAGCGGTGTTAAAAACTTGCCTACATTGATTCATGAAATCTTTGAAGTAGATGAAGATATGAAAGCCTTTGCTAAACATTATGGCTTCAAATCTGATGCGTTCTTCTTGGGCCGTGCTATCGACTATGCAGTAGCGATGGAAGGTGCTTTGAAATTGAAAGAAATTTCTTACATCCATGCTGAAGCATATGCTGGTGGCGAATTGAAACATGGTACGTTAGCTCTTATTGAAGAAGGTGTACCTGTTATCGCATTGGCTACACAAGAGGATGTATACGATAAGATGATCAGTAACATCCGTGAAGTAAAAGCTCGTGAAGCTGTTGTAATCGGCATTGGCATGAAGGGTGACGAAGAATTATCTAAACACGTAGACCATACAATCTATGTTCCACGTGCAAATAAATTCATCGCTCCAATCCTTGCCGTTGTACCATTGCAATTGTTAGCGTACTATGCAGCGATTACACGCGGCGCAGATGTAGATAAACCACGTAACTTGGCTAAATCTGTAACCGTAGAATAATATATATAACCAACAGTGCTTCGGCACTGTTGGTTTATTTCAATATAGGGAGACTATTATGGCAGTTATATTTTCCGGCATCCAACCAAGTGGGGAATTAACACTTGGTAACTATTTGGGGGCTTTACGTAATTTCTTAGACTATCAAGATACTGACGAATGTTATTATTGTATCGTTAACCAACATGCGATTACTGTACCGCAAGATCCAAAAGAGTTATTCCAAAATACTCGTAATTTGGCTGCGTTGTACCTAGCGGTTGGCCTCAATCCTAAAAAGGTAACATTGTTTGTCCAATCCGAAGTGCCTGAGCATGTTAAACTCGGTTGGGTTATGCAATCTATTAGCTATGTTGGCGAATTAGAGCGTATGACTCAGTACAAAGATAAGTCTCAAAAGCAAGGTGACTCTATTCCTACAGCATTGCTTACATACCCACCATTGATGGCGGCAGATATCTTGTTATATGGTACTAACTATGTTCCTGTAGGTGAGGATCAAAAACAACATTTAGAGTTGACTCGTAATTTGGCAGAGCGTTTTAATCGTAGATTCGGTGAAACTTTCGTAGTACCTGATATCAAGGTAGGCGAAGGTGGTGCTCGCGTTATGAGCTTACAAGAGCCAACTAAGAAAATGAGTAAATCTGATGATAACCAAAATGCTACGATTCGTCTTTTGGATGCACCAGATTTGATTGTAAAAAAATTGAAACGCGCCCAAACTGACTCTGATAATGCAGTGCGTTACGATAAAGAAAACAAACCTGGCATTTCTAACTTGATGGGCATTTACCGTGCTATCACAAAAGACAGCTATGAAGCTATCGAAGAAATGTATGCTGGTAAAGGTTATGGCGTATTTAAATCTGATATTGCAGACCTATTAGTGGCAACTCTTGCGCCAATCCAACAACGTTACAATGAATTGATTACAAGCCCTGAACTTGATGTAATTCTCGATGAAGGTGCTGCCAAAGCACATGCAAAAGCATCTGTGATGTATCGCAAGGTTGAACAAGCGATGGGGCTTTGCCGTAAATAAGTATTTACATACACTTTTGAGGTCAATTATGACAAAACAAGAGGTAAGCGAACGATTTTCGGGTGGCCGTGTAAAGCACATGGTCACCACACATAAGGCCGTACAGTGGCTAGGACGGATTCTAGGCATTGTAATTTGTGTTGCCCTCATTAAATGGGCCCCACATGATATAGGTAATCGCATGCTTTGTTATGCATTGGTCGTTTGCTTGTTGTGGTGGGTACACGGGCTTGATGTAGTGCTTGTATACATTTGTGAAAAAGGCTTTGTCATCAAGCAGAGACCGACAAATTTACGTGACTATTTCCGTAGTGCCATTAATTTAGATGATTACTATGTGTATGTTGCTTTTGAAAGCGTAGTTGGGTTTACACCTGATTGGAAAGAACTGCAAGCTGTCAATACGCATAGCGGCATTTATGTGGTGCCCTTAGATTTGCAACTTGCACCATATAAGGATAAACTACGTCTTCAAGCCGCTATAAAACATTATAGAGATACCCATGATATATAATTTTGTAAATTTATTGATTTAACTATTTACAACTTTAATATGCTAAAGTATAATAGGTTCATAAGTTAAAACATGACCTAAAACATATTGTGTGGAGGATATTATGAACTGGAAAAAGATTATGGCTGTAGGTTTGGCTGCAGTTTCTATGATGGCTTTTGTAAGCGGTTGTGGTAGTGATACAAAGAATGCTGATACTCAATTACCTAAGAAAATTGTTATTGGTCTAGATGATAGCTTCCCACCAATGGGCTTTAAAGATGATAAAGGTGAAATCGTAGGTTTAGATATCGATTTGGCTAAAGAGGCTGCTAAGCGCGCTGGTATGGACGTTGAGTTCAAAGCAATTGACTGGTCCAGTAAAGAAGCAGAGTTAAAATCTAAGAAAATCGACGTATTGTGGAATGGTTTAACCGTTTCTCCTGAACGTGAGAAAAATATCTTGTTCTCCGATACGTACATGAAAGATAAACAATACATCGTTGTTCGTAACGATGATAATGCTATCAAGGGTAAATCTGATCTTGCTGGCAAGGTTGTAGGTGTACAACAAGCTAGTACTGGTGAATCAGCATTACAAAACGATCCTAGTGGTAAAACTGTTAAAGAAATCAAATCCTATGCCGATTTCGTAAGTGCGTTCATGGATCTTGGTATTGGTCGTGTTGATGCAGTTATCGCCGATGGTGTTATTGCTCGTTACCTCATGACAAAAGAACCTGGTAAATATAAAATCGTAGAAGGTACTGATTACGGCGTAGATAACTTTGCTGTAGGGTTCCGTAAAGATGATACTGCATTGCGTGATAAAATCAATGGTATCTTAGCCGAAATGAAAAAAGATGGTACTGCTGATAAAATCGTTGAAAAATGGTTGGGCTCTAGCGCAGACCTAGATAAGAGCGATGCTAAATAGTACAATTCGTGATATACTAATAGTACTGTGGTCAGTATGTACAACTGATAATTAAAGAACGAAATGTACACTAGAGAAGAGGCCATGTGCCTCTTCTCTATTCGTGTTTTGAAGGAGTATTTCATGTTAGATTATTTATTGCAGATTATCCCGACCATTGCGGATGGGCTTAAAGTTACTATTGCACTGTTCTGTGTCGTATGGGTGCTATCTATACCTGGCGGTATCATATTGGCTTTACTGCGACTATCTAAGCTTCCGGTAGTCGATAAAATTGTAGAAGCCTTTGTATATCTAATGCGTGGTACGCCATTGATGTTACAAATTCTATTTATGTATTATGCGTTACCGATTATGACTGATGGCGCCATTCAAATGGATGATGCCACAGCGGCAGTGGTTACCTTCGTACTTAACTATGCTGCCTATCTTTGCGAAATCTTCCGTGGTGGTATTCAATCTATTCCACGCGGTCAATATGAAGGGGCAAAGGTACTTGGTTTTACATATGGTCAAACGATGCGTACCATCATTTTGCCACAAATGTTTAAACGCGTGTTGCCACCACTTGCCAACGAAACGATTAACTTATTAAAAGATACATCCCTCGTATACGTATTAGCTATGAATGATATCTTGCGTATTACAAAATCTATCGTACAACGTGATTTTGATATTTCTGCGTTCCTTGTGGCCGCTATATTCTATCTAATCTTTACATTTATTTTGACAAATATCTTTAATTATTTAGAAAAACGTTTCTCTGTATATGATGAGTAAGAGGTAATTATGACTTTTGTAAATATGGAACGCATAGAGAAACACTTTAATAATAATGTGGTATTGAAAGATGTTTCCTTGCAAATGAATAAGGGCGAAATTGTATCTATTATCGGTCCATCTGGTTCCGGTAAGTCTACATTTTTGCGCTGCTTAGGTCAGTTGGAAACGATTGACGGTGGTACTATTACCGTTGATGGTGTAACGTTGGCATCTACAGATGTTAGTGGCGCCGTTACCTACGCTGATAAACATACCATGCATGATCTATTACTTCGCATGGGCATGGTATTCCAATCCTTCAATTTATTCCCACATATGACGGTTCTTGAAAATATTATGGTAGCGCCGCGCATGGTGAAAGGCATGAAAGATGCCGATATTATGCCAATAGCAGAACGTCTACTTAATAAGGTAGGCCTTTGGGATAAACGCGATATGTATCCATCTAGACTTTCCGGTGGTCAACAACAACGTGTGGCCATTGCTCGTGCATTAGCCATGAATCCTGAAATTATGTTATTTGACGAACCTACATCTGCCCTTGATCCAGAATTGACAGGGGAAGTATTAAAGACAATCAAACAATTAGCCGATGATCGAATGACCATGATTATCGTGACTCATGAAATGAACTTTGCTCGTGAAGTTTCTGATCGCATCATCTTTATGGCAGATGGTATCATTCAAGAAGAAGGGGAGCCGGAACAATTATTTACCAATCCGCAATCCCCTAGAACTAAAGCTTTTTTAGAGAATATGTTATAATCCTTGCCACCTATGTAATCATAGGTGGTACCTTCACATATATGAAAGGAATTGTATGAAATTACCTATCGCGTTAGCATTAGCTGGCTTGACAGTTGTATCTGGTATCGCTTATGGTGCAGCTCCTGAACATGCCACACCAAAGGCTATTGAGGCATCTCAACAAGATGCTATCTCTGTATTGCCAGAGCAATATAAATCGTATGCTACAAAAATGAATACGGTTGTAAAGGATACAAAGAATGGATATACGTTCACCATCCCTTGGCGTGTCAATGATGGTGTCTTGATCGATATGGATGTGCGTAGTGAAAGTGAACATGTACAGGGCTATTCATTTAACTTATCGGGTCCTAACCAAGATGATGCGTATACGATATCATTTACGAAGCGGAATAACACACCTCAGGGGAATGTATCCCAAAAGGTATGGAATACAACGTGGTATGATGTACCGATTAAGGGGATGACCGATGAAGAATATCTTCGCATTTGGCGTCAACACAGTAATATATTTGAAAGCAATGATGTAGTAGGAGGATTTTTCCCTAAGAAGGGGGCCCAAGCAGCTCGTTGGAGTCGTACAACGCCAAAATCCTATGCGGAAATGACATCTACAGAACAGGTTCATTCCATATATGAAGCTGAATTTATTATGGAAAAGGATCCGACTCATCGATATAATTTAGTGAGTACCTATCCACCTATTCAAGCCAAATTTATGGAACAAGGTTTTATGGAAACCACAATTCCTAGTTTTTCCTTGTTGGATACAAAAAAATCGGGTTCCACTATAAATAATGTTAAGAAAATGCTCGTAGGTTCTGGCGATATCAATGTAGCAGAAGGTTTGAAGTTCGCAAATCCAAAAGGGTTTACACGGGTAAATGAGCCTAAAAAGATTACTTTTACAAAGGATAAGATACGGTTAGATGTAGAAAGTTTTTCCGTTCCTATTCAGGCGGTAAGCACAGCGATGCCAACTATGATGGGCAAGCAAATGCTCGGTGATCAATATGTAAAATCCTTGGTTGATGTAAATAAAGCGACTATTGAACGTTATGAAACGCATATTATTGATGGCGCGGTTATGTTTTATGTAGCCGGGACAATGAAGAATCCTGAAGTTGCAGATACTAGTACAGCGGAGACTGTTGAGTTTGGAGCTACCATTATTCTTGGTAATAATGGCAGTGTCGGTGTAGCTCGCATGATTGCACCAATTGGTACTATATTGACCACACCTGAATTCATCGATATTTTAGATGGGTTTAAGCTATCGAATTCTTTAAATATCAATAATTCTTCCCAAGTTCTTTAATCTGTAAAAAAATGTGCTATAATGTATATAAATCCTAATCGAAAAAAGAGGATTTTTCCTAATTCGTCTAGAATATTATAAATAGCTAAACGATTTTTAATCATATCCCTTCATGGGGATTAGAAATAGGAGGGGTTAATATGGTTACCTACAAAACTATTGTCGTACCTACTGATGGTTCTGAAAATGCTAAACGTGCACTAGAACATGCACTTGCTGTAGCAGATCGTAACAAAGCAGAATTGATTGTTGTTCATGTAGCAAATATTGTTTCTGCTATTTCCAACTTTGATCAAACACCAATTTCTGGTGGCTATGTGTCTGAACAAATTGCAGAAGATATGGAAGAAACAGGTAAAGAAATTTTGAACGATGTAGTGAAAGAAATTCCTGCAGGCGTTAAGGTTAAATCTGTATTTGAAGTTGGTTCCCCTGGCCCTGCATTGTTAGCAGTTGCTAAAAAATATAATGCTGATCTTATCGTAATGGGTAGCCGTGGCCTTGGACCTTTGAAAGGCTTATTCATGGGTAGTGTAAGTAGCTATGTAACAAGTCATTCCTCTTGCCCTGTATTGATTATTAAATAGTATCATACAAAAAAAGACTTTGTCATTGTGTACAAAGTCTTTTTTTGTATATAATAGATATCATAGAGATAGTATTCAAATTTAGATAGATAATTAGTGTTAGTTTAAAAGAAAGGATCCCTATGATCGACGGGAACGAATCATTGTTAAAGTTAGCAGAATTGTTTAAGATTCTTGGCGATCCAACACGCCTAAAAATTGTTGAGATACTGCTAGAAAATGAAATGTGTGTTAATCATATTGCTGAAACAATGGGCATGGGACAATCTGCTATTTCGCACCAATTGCGTGTATTGCGACAAGCGCGTCTTGTAACATATCGCAAAGAGGGAAAAACTGCATATTATTCTTTGAATGATGACCATGTAGAAGGTCTTGTACGCATGGGCATGGACCATGTGTCCCATCAGTAATCTGATGAGTATTCAGTATATTAGATGCGAAAAAGGAGCCGTTAGGCTCCTTTTTTGTATGTACAGTTAATATAATGGAAATAGATAATAGGCTAATGTGATAAACAGAGGCATTGTAACAGCAGATAATATGGTTGTGCCCATCACGATTTGTGTGGCATACTCTGGATTGTTTTTCATTTCGATGGCGATGAGTGCCATGTTGATAGCCGTTGGTACGCTGTAGGTAATGACAATTGTTTGTGCTGCAATTGGATGCATAGAACCATAGAAGATAATAAATAGTATGGTCATAACAGCCGCTAATAGGGGACTTATGATAAGTCGTAATGCACTGGCTAACATGACGTCAGCTTTAAAGAAATTCAATGGGGTCCGGTTAATTTGTACCCCTAAGGCTATCATGGCGACGCCAACGAAGGCATTCGCGAAGATGTTGAGGGGAGCAAAGAAGAAGAGCCCGTGAAGATCAAATGGCAATAATTGGCATAGTAAGGCTAGCGGGATGGCGTATACCATAGGCATATGAAATACGACGTTGAGTGCATCTCGTGTACTTAATCGGCCTGCACCGGCTTGATAGAATCCATAAGTATTGCTCGTAATGGTTTGAATAATCATAATCGATACTACGCTTACAAGCCCTAAGTTAGCATAGGGGGTGGCCCCATCAATGACATATGGTACATTAGCAAATACAAAGATAGCAAGGGCTACCCCCATATTCCCTACATTATTAAACATGACACAGTTTTTTAATGTTGCAATTTTAGCTACATCATAGCCTTTTATACGCCCTACAATTTCAGAAATAATAGAGTTTAGTATCAGTACACATAGTGCACAGAAAACAATTTCCAATGTACTTGACGTGAATTTCGCCTCATACATGGCCCTAAATACGAATGTGGGCAATAATATATAGAAGTTAAGCTTGCTCAGTGTATATAAGTCAAGTTTGAATTTTTTATCTAATATAAATCCAACACCTATAAGCATAAATATAGGAATCATGGAATTCATGAAGATATGGCCTATTAATGATAATAAGTTCATGGTCTCACCTAGAGTTCTATAATATGAATAAAGTTGTGATAAAAATCATGGTATACTATAAGTATGATAAAATAAAATATATAGTATGAGTTATACGTATATTGTATGGGTTTTTATCTAATCACTATATACTATTATCATACCATAGGATGTAGAGTTTAGGTTTATATTTTATGTATTTATATGTATTAATTCCGTAGGGAACAGGAGGTTGTATGAGAAAAATTCTATTAGTTTTAATGAGTATTTGTATGCTTGCCTTTGTAGTAGGCTGTGGCAATGATGCAAGTAAAACTGCGGATAGTGCAAAGCCAAGTACATCTGAAAAGATTACAATCCAAGCTGCTGCTAGTCTTAAGGGAGCTCTTACTGAATTAGCAGATGCATATAAGAAAGATCATAACTTAGCAGATGATCAAATCACGATTAACTTTGCTGGATCCGGCACATTGCGTCAACAAATTGAACAAGGTGCACCTGCAAGCTTATTCATCTCTGCAGACGAAAAAAATATGAAGATGTTGCAAGATAAAGACCTTGTAACAGATGTTAAACCATTTGTGACTAATGAATTAGTTCTTGTAGTTCCAAAAGGCCAACCTAAAATTGAATTAAATCAAATTGCTTCTGTTAAACGTATCGTTTTAGGTAATCCTGATACAGTGCCCGCTGGTAACTATGGTAAACAAGTATTAAGAAAATTAGGTGTATGGGACCAAGTAGAACCTAATGTAGTGTATGCTAAGGACGTTAAAGCTGTAACGGCTTCTATTAGTCAAGCCGCTGGTGATGCGGGCTTTATCTATAAGACGGATGCTATCGCAGCTGGTGATGCAGTTGAAATTGCTGCAGTTACTCCTGCAGATTCTCATGATCCAGTCATCTATCCTATCGGTATTATTAAGAAATATGATAATGCTTTGGCTCAAGATTTCTATAAATACGTAATGAGCCCAGAGGGCCAAAAAGTCTTAGAGAAATATGGTTTCTCCACCTCTAAATAAGAGTCTAACGCTAGCTTTTAGGGCTAGCGTTTTCTTATGATACAATAGAGGTATAACTTATTATTCGTCAGAGATTTGGCAAAGAAAGGAGGCACAATATGAGTCCATTTTGGTTGTCATTGTGGGTGGCGAGTTTAGCTCTAGTTATTGTTATATTGACTGGCTTAGCTGCTTGTTATTGGATGAATCGTTGTAAGTGGAGTGGTATCGCTATTCTAGATGCCATAATAACATTGCCGCTCGTGTTGCCTCCAGTAGTTGTTGGGTTTGCTTTGCTTATGGTATTTACACCAGGCTATGCATTTGGTGCTTGGTTAGAATCACATGGTTTAGGCGTCGTATTTACTGCAGCCGGTGCCGTTGTGGCCTCTTCTGTTATAGCTTTTCCTTTGTTTTATCAAACAGTGCGGTCCGCATTGCAGTCTGTAGACCATAATATGGAGGACGTAGCACGTACATTAGGTGCTTCAGAGCTTCGCATATTTTTTACAATCTCCGTACCATTGGCATGGAAGGGGATTGTAACGGGGAGTATATTGGCATTTTGTCGCGCTATGGGTGAGTTCGGTGCTACCATATTAATCGCAGGTAATATTCCTAAAATTACGCGTACCATGCCACTTGCTATCTATTCCTATGTAGAGGCTGGACAGTACATGGATGCCTTTGAGCTCGTTATTTATATTTGTGTGCTTACATTAGCGCTATTGAGCGGTATTCATATTCTTACAAAAGGATCCTTGTTCCGTAATTTAGGGCGTAATTAGGAGGGACTATGATTACATTTTCTTTTACCATAGCAAGACCTTCTATGATTGTGAAAGCCGATGGTGCTTTAGCATCAGGTATTACGGTGTTAACCGGCTCATCTGGGAGTGGAAAAAGTACATTTATCAAATGCATAGCAGGTTTGGTGAAGCCTACAACAGGTATCATTCGATGCGATGAAAGAACATGGGTTGACCGAGATCGAAACATATGGGTACCAGCTCAAGAACGGCAAGTAGGATATATGCCACAAGGCAATATAGTATTCCCTCATTTATCCGTAGAGCATAATATTACATATAGTAAACGAGGCACACCTGATATGTGTGATTCTTTATTAAACCGTTTAGGTTTAGAAAAATACCGCAAGACTAAGGCTGGTAGCTTATCTGGCGGTGAGCAACAACGTGTTGCCTTAGGTCGTGCACTCTATTCAAAACCAACTATATTGCTTCTTGATGAGCCCCTATCTGCTCTCGATTGGAACCTTCGTAAACAAGTGCGTGAGGATCTTGTTTCTATCATTCGCGAATGGAACGTGCCATGCGTATGGGTAACCCATGATGAAAGTGAAGCAGAAGCTGTAGGAGATAGACATTGGACCTGTGAAAATGGGCAAATCATTATACCTTAATAGGTAAAATACCTTCATAAGCATACTCGCTTATGAAGGTATTTTTGTGTTAGTGTTCTTTTATTTTGACAGATGAGTTCACAGTTTTACTTATGAATCCAACGATGACTGTAATGAGGAATGCTATAGTAAATGCTGGGAGTGTAGCACCTATAGTGCTTTCACTATGTAACATATAGTGATACACACCTACAGATAGGGCCCAGATGAGACCTCGCACTAAATAGGCAGATGTAGTTTGTACCTGTTGATGATTTACAAAGTAGTCTGCCAATAGGATGGCAATCATCGGTGTAAAGACGGAGCCAATGAGATATAGGAAATCTGTAATATCATCCATTGGATATAGGATAGCTGCTATGGTGCCGATAATTGTAACGATGACGGCTACGCCTTTACTAGAGGCACTGTTATAGATAGTCGTACTAGACACGCCCGCTGAGTAAGCGTCCATAAAGGTTGTCGTTACGGTAGAGAAGATAATAACGATGAGTCCCGCAAGACCGAGGCCTGCGTTCATCATGATGGTAATGATGGAGTCGCCACCACCAAAGATAGCCGCGCTGAGACCTAAGGTATACATAACAATACTTGTTACCGTGTAGACTGTAGCACTTGTCAGTGATGCGGAGAAAGGTTTTTTACTTTCTCGGGTGTAATCACTAATGAGAGGTAACCAAGACAGAGGCATGGCAATAGATAATTCAAGAGCGGCAATGAAACTCATGCCTCCACTAGTGAGAAGGCTACTTTCACTAGGCCATTGAGATATCATGTGAGCGCCCATGTAGATAGTGAGACCTAGCAATAGAATAGATACGATGGCTTGAATATATCCCGTATTGTGGAGGCCAATGAAAAGCCACAGAATAACAAGAGCCCCTATGGCTGTGGTCCAAATCATAGGGGATAGGGGCGCTAGCTCTTGTAACGCAAGCATAGCATCGTAGATCATGATACTCGTCCAACCGATGAGCTGTAGCATATTTAAAATGGCAAAGCCCTTAGCCCCTAGGGGGCCAAAGCTAAAGGCTGTAGTATTCATACTACCTTGTCGCAAGCGCCCCCCGATGAGTCCTGCCCCAAAGAGCAATATACCACCGATGATATGTCCCAGTATGATGGCATATAGACCTTGGGTAAGTCCTAATGGGGCTAGATAGGTACCGGTCATGATTTCCGCTATTGATAGAGCGGCACCGAACCATATCATGGCAAATTGTGGTTGTGTAATGTGTGTGTCTTTCATACGTCCTCCTTGCCAGGAAGTCATAGAAAAAGCCGAGTTCACAGGAACTCGGCTATTAATCCTCTATGTTCCCTACGTTGGCATTATCCAAATCAGGTTATGGGTTAAAGCATTAGCTTACTCTCAGCCCACTCTTGTGAGCACCCCGTTATGGCTTTCATTATACGAGGTGTGTAGGAAATCGTCAAATATTCTGTTGCATAGATTGTATATTGATGTTATAACTAGAGTATAAAAATATATTGCCACTAGGGGTGCTTTTGCTGAGATTGACCATTCAAAACCCTAGACCTGATCCGGATAATACTGGCGTAGGAAAGTGGAGTGAAACATAATACTAAACTATTACGAGACCATTCCATTTGGAGTGGTCTTGTTTTTATATGTTTGGAGGTATTATGAAATTATATACTGCATTGACAATTGCTGGTACTGACCCAAGCGGTGGCGCTGGCATTATGGCTGATTTAAAATCCTTCCAAAGCCGTCACGTATATGGCATGGCTGTGGTTACATCTGTAGTGGCTCAAAATACAACGGGCGTTCACCACGTGGAACATTTATCTTTAGAGAGTATAGAGAAACAGTTACACGATGTGTACTCAGATATTATGCCACAAGCCGTTAAGACTGGCATGATTGCCTTACCAGAAATGATGGATCTTATCTATCCTTATGTAAGCAAGGATATTCCGTACGTAATGGATCCTGTTATGATTGCTACTAGTGGTGATCGACTTGTATCAGATAAGGCTGTTGAGTTCTTAAAATCTAAACTCATTCCTACAGCCACAGTTATCACCCCTAATCGTAGTGAGGCTGAGGTATTAGCGGACATGTCTATTGATTGTGAAAGCGACATAACAACGGCGGCTAATCGTATCTTACAGGAATTAGGTCCTCAAGTGGTAATTATTAAAGGCGGGCACATTGGGGAGGATGCAACGGATTATGCTTTCACAAAAGATGGTAG
This sequence comes from Veillonella sp. 27098_8_77, assembly GCF_041431535.1. Taxonomy (NCBI): domain Bacteria; kingdom Bacillati; phylum Bacillota; class Negativicutes; order Veillonellales; family Veillonellaceae; genus Veillonella; species Veillonella sp. 27098_8_77. Next base: position 15,046 of record NZ_JAPVXW010000021.1, read on the forward strand.
CGTTCGTACCTGGACGAGCCCTAAATATGATACAGTGCACACACATGGTACGGGTTGTACCTTCTCTGCAGTTATTACGGCGGAACTTGCCAAAGGGCGTGATGTGATGGATGCCATCGGTATTGCGAAGGACTATATTGCATTAGCTATCAAGCATAATCCTGCTCTAGGGCATGGTTGTGGCCCTGTTAATCATATGGCCTATGGTTTGCTATCCAATGGGCCTGAAACGATGGATGAACTTTTGAGAAGCGATGAGAGGAGATGATGCTATGAACCCATATATGGATAATCAAATTAGCCCTGAATTCAATATATTAGACACATTGTGGAAGAAAAATCCCCTCGTTATTTGTATTACCAACGATGTGGTGCGAACCTTTACAGCTAATGGACTACTAGCCATTGGAGCATCGCCCATCATGAGTGAATGTAGTGAAGATTTGAAAGACCTTATTGTATATGCATCAGCACTGCTCATCAATATTGGGACACTTACACCTGAGAAGGTTAGCTACTATAAAGAAGCTATTAAGCTAGCGAAGGAATATGATGTACCAATTATTCTTGATCCTGTGGGCTGTCATGCAGGAGCTTACCGATTGTCGGTGGTTTTAGACTTAATTAAGACTGGTGACATTTCGTTATTACGAGGCAATCAAAGCGAAGTTAAAGCTGTTTATGATGCGCTAAGTTCCGATAATAAGGATGACAACTCTCCGTTAGGTAAGGGGGTTGATGGGGCGCAGGTAGCGGACAGTGCCATTATCGCATATCGTCTAGCGCGTCTTATTAACTGTCCTGTAGTAGCAACGGGCGAAGAGGATTATGTATCCGATGGAACTCGAGTCTTTGCAGTACCTCATGGTCATTCGATTATGACTGCTGTAACGGGAACAGGCTGTCTCTTAGGGGCTGTATTAGCAGCTTTTTTTGGAATCTATCCTTTGTTTAAAGATAGCCTGTCTATAGGCGAACTTCTTGCCTATGCATTGGCGTATTATGGTTTAGCTGGTGAAAATGCTGTTAAGATGAGCGGCGTTAAACCTGGTAGTTTTAGTGTAGCCTTTTTAGATGCTTTATATGAAATAAATGATGCGATTCTTCTATCAGAAAACCGTGTACGGCCCGTAGTTGTACCAGATCAATTACAGGTATATTTTGTGTGTGGTACGCAAGATACAGGGCTTAACAAAAAGCGGATGCTTGAAATTGTTGAAGAAGCTTGTCGTGGCGGTATAACCTGCTTTCAGTTTAGAGAAAAGGGCGATGGCACATTAGAAGGTCAACAGAAGTTTGAACTAGCACAACAGTTGAAGCATATCTGTGCCAGATATAATGTACTCTATATTATTAATGATGATGTAGATCTAGCGGTCGCTGTTAATGCGGATGGTGTTCACGTAGGGCAAGACGATATGCGCTTAGAAGATGTGCGCCATTTTGTAGGACATAAGGTGGTGGGCATATCTATCCATTCCGTAGAGGAACTCCGTAAAACAAATGTTGAATATGCGGATTGCGTGGGGGTAGGTCCTATGTATGCAACCAGTAGCAAACCTGACGCACAAGAACCGTGTGGACCAGAGCGTACAGCGGAACTACAATCAGAAGGGTTAACCTTACCATGCGTCGGCATTGGGGGCATTACTTTGGATAATGCAACTGCAGTACTACATGGGGGAGCGTGTGGCGTGGCAATTATATCTGCCATTACTCATGCAGAAAATCCTTGTGAAGCAGCACGACAATTTAAAGAATTGGTATCTAGTTTTTAATAGTATGATTTACGACTATTAATATATAACTAAATAGGACGCAAAAAAAGACGATGACCGAAGTCATCGTCTTTTATATTGAGGTTGTCTGTACATACAGTTAGGAAGATCTGCACTTGCAGTGTTACATACTGTATTAAATAGTTTTCTAAACTTAAAGATTAGTCGATGTTTTCAACGAAACGTTGGAAGAAAGCTTGTGGGTGAGCACATACTGGGCAAACTTTAGGAGCTTCTTCACCAACGTGAATGTAGCCACAGTTAGCGCAAATCCATGCAACTGGTTGATCGTTGTGGAACACTTTGTTGCCGGAAACGCGAGCTGCTAATGCAAGGTAACGAGCTTCATGGCGAGCTTCGATTTTACCAACTTCGCGCATTTTGAAAGCGATAGCAGTGAAGCCTTCTTTTTCTGCTTCATCAGCAAAATCTTTGTACATTGTAGTGTGTTCGTAGTTTTCACCAGCTGCTGCATCGCGAAGGTTAGCTTCGATATCAGCGGAGATGTCGCCACCATGAAGAGCTTTGAACCAAACTTTAGCATGTGCAGATTCGTTGTGAGCTGTTTCTTCGAAATAATCAGCAATTTCGTTCATGCCAGCTTTACGAGCTGCTGCTGCATAGTATGTATATTTTTGGTACGCTTGGGATTCACCAGCAAATGCTGCTTGAAGATTTTTTTCAGTGTTAGAACCTTTTAATTCTGCCATTTTAATACTCCTTTGTACTTACATCAAATTTCAAAATTTTTACTTAGTTATATATTCATAACCACCTGGTTGTGAATGCAATGTTAGATAACTCACTTGAGTTTAAGTTAAATAAAAACTTATTTATATACTGATAAAATAGACACTTGTCTAAATTTTTAAAAGCACTTGCTTAACTTATAAATGAGTACTTACCTATGTTTGTAAAGAGGCACTTGCCTATAATTTACACCACAATGTTTTTTGATTCGTATACTTAACGAATAATCATTGTTGACTATATTGTAACACAGTAAATGAGAAATGCAAGTGTTTTTGTAAAATTTATTTCGAAAATTTTCTAAATGATAAATATTATCAATGTAGTAAATATGCGGCTTTTAAAAGTCTGTTAAGTATTGAATTCATAAAAAATACAGTTAACGATAATGAGAATGATAATTATATGGAAAATCATTATTGTTTATAAGTGCCTTGTATTTTGGTAATAATTCTGGTTATATTGTTAGAGATTATTAGTCATAGTGTACTTTTACCTATATTGGAGAACATATTTTAAGTATAATAAGATATATATAATAGAAATAGTATAAGGAGGCGCTATGGCGTTTATTAGATATTATGTAGGCGATGTAGTACAAATGAAAAAATCACACCCCTGCGGCAGTGATGAGTGGGAGGTTAAGCGTATTGGCACTGATTTTCTTATCGTTTGTAAAGGTTGTGGTCATCAGTTATTGATGTCGCGTCCTAAATTTGAAAAGGCAGCGAAGAAGATAGTATCGCGCTTGCCTGAACATGAATGAGGTAGGACTATGGTACGACTCACTGATTATGTTACGAGTGGAGGCTGTGCATGTAAAATAGGTCCTCATATATTAGAACGTGTTTTAAAGGCCGTTACACCTGTTACAAATGAACATGTTCTAGCTGATATGACTGGTGCCGATGATGCGGGGGTATATCAAATTTCTGATCAACTTGCCCTTGTACAAACATTGGATTTTTTTACGCCTGTTGTCAATGACCCTACGTTATTCGGTAAAATTGCAGCGGCTAATGCATTGAGCGATGTATATGCGATGGGGGGGACACCCCTAACGGCGATGAACATCGTTGGGTTTCCTGTTCCCTTAGTAGAACAAGGCGTATTGACGGATGTACTCAATGGGGCTGCGTCCATTGTGTCTGAAGCTGGTGCAGTCATTGTAGGTGGTCATAGCATTGAAAATAAGGAGCCTATTTTTGGCATGTCAATCACAGGCCAGGTTAATCCTAACGAGATTTGGAAGAATAAAGGCTCTCAAGTAGGGGATGTATTGGTGTTAACAAAACGCATCGGCACAGGTATTATGAATAATGCGTTGAAAGCTGATTTATTTCCTACTGGTACTGCGCAGGCGATTGCTAGTATGAGTACATTGAATCGCATGGCTGCTGAGGTGGCCCATAACTTTACAATTCATGCGTGTACTGATGTGACGGGCTTTAGCCTTATGGGGCATTCTGTAGAAATGGCGAGTGCTTCTAAGGTAACGATTCATATCAAGACTTATGATATTCCGCTCTTTAATGATGTTATTGAGGCTGCGCAAATGGGTCTGGTCCCTGCTGCATCCTATGGTAATCGCAAGGCCATAACTGATGTACAGGTTGATGCGAATTTAGATGGGGTGTGGACGGATATTCTCTTTGATCCACAAACATCAGGCGGACTTTTATTCTCTGTACCTGCAACAGAAGGACCAGATTTGGTGAAAGCTTTATATGATGTGGGTGTTGAAGGTGCCACTATAGTTGGTGCTGTTGAAAACTTTAGTGGCTTAGCGGTACGTGTAACCAAGTAAGATATATAATACTGTTGTGTTTTTTAGTATATAGAGTAGTGTGAGTTTATGCTTTCACAAAATATATAATAGTATTGAGGTAAATGATGAGTAATACGAATGAATTAACTGTAGATGTGCGTGGTAGCTTGTGTCCAAAACCTGTTATTGAAACGAAAAAGGTAAGTGATGCGCACCCCGATGCGATTATTACGACAATTGTGGATAACGAAGTGAGTCGAGATAATGTAGAAAAATTCGGGAAATCTCGTGGCTATGATGTGGCAATTGGACAAGATGGTATAGATTTTTTTATTAAACTTACGCCTAATGTAGAACCTGCACCGGAAATTGGTTGCAAACCTATGAATTATAGTGACCGCATCATTTTGATGACGAAAGATTATCTTGGTGAAGGTAGTGAAGAGCTTGGCCGTAATTTGATGAAAACCTTCTGGGGGTGTATGGTTGAAGCCGACGTGAAGCCATCTACAATTTATTTCATCAATAGTAGCGTTAAAATGGTAACTAACGATTCTGTTCATTTAGATAATATTAAAAAGCTAGCTGATGCAGGTGTAGAGATTGCTGCATGTGGTATATGTCTTGATTACTATGGTTTAAAAGAGCAAGTTGGCGTAGGCTCTATTACAAATATGTATGCGATTACAGATGCTATCGTTGGGGAAAATGTTGTTAAACTATAATACTCATATCTATGTTATAAAGGATTGAGTAATAGTATAGAAGGTGAGGCATTGAATAATAAAAAATTGCTTGTCGTTTTTACATCCTATTATTTTGGCGATAAAGCGGATAAGGTATTAACGGAATTAGAAGTGCCTCACCAATTGATGGCTACACCGCCAGAATTGAATGATATGTGTGGTTTATCTATTCAAATAGAACAAAGTGTTGTGGAACAAGTTCAGGCTATTTTAAAAGAACATAAAATCAGTATGTCAGGGCTCTTTTGGTATGAAAAAGGGAAACCAGTTTTAGCTTATAAAGATTAAATTGATTTTTCAGTATCTAAATTTTAGCTAATTAGCTTCATAGTTTATGTACCTAAGTTTAGTTTTTAGAATTAATATAATGAAAGGTAAGATTTTCAATGAGCAAATATGAAATAGAAAACGTAAAATTAACAGCGCCTAAATTAGATCGTAACGATTTAGAATATGCTATGACATATCGTTATGCATGCAAAAAATTTGATAGCACTAAAAAGATTTCCGAAGAAGATTGGAATGCAATTCTAACAGCAGCTCGCTTAGCACCAACATCCCTTGGATTTGAGCCGTTTGAATTGTTAGTGATTCAAAATCCTGAAATTCGTGAAAAAATGAAAGCTCATGGCTGGGGTATTCACGCTGGCCTTGAAGCAAGCCATTTTGTAGTGTTTTTAACACGCAAAAAAGCGGATTTAGAATTTGACTCTCCTTATGTTCGTTACATTCAAGAAACTGTTAAACAATTGCCAACTGAAGTAGATGCTGCATATCGTGAAAAATATGCCCAATTTACAACAAGCGACTATAAAACCTTTGAATCTGAACGTGCTGCATTCGATTGGGCGTCTAAACAAGCGTACATCGTAATGGCGAATATGATGGCTATGGCGGCGTATGAAGGTTTAGACTCTTGTGCGTTAGAAGGTTTTAATCAAGATGGCATGACTGCACTTCTTGGTGATGAATTTGGTCTCTTCGATACAAAACACTTCGGCATCTCCGTAATGGCTGCTTTTGGCTATCGTGATGAAGAACCACATCGCAATAAAACACGCCGTACAATAGATGAAATTGTAACAGTTGTTGAATAATATATAATAAAAATAGAAAAGAAGA
>NZ_JAPVXW010000022.1:0-19711 GCF_041431535.1 Veillonella sp. 27098_8_77
CTTCCTGAAGGTGTAGAAATGTGTATGCCTGGCGATAACGTAACAATGGAAATCGAATTGATTACTCCAATCGCTATCGAAGAAGGTCTTCGTTTCGCAATCCGCGAAGGTGGCCATACAGTAGGCGCTGGCGTTGTAACTGAAATCGAAGGTTAATTAGTAGCCTTTGTAATAAATAGGACTCCGTAAGGGGTCCTATTTTTGTGTAAAGTTCTAGACAAGGAACGCCATTATTTGTTATACTATCCCTGTCAGGCGAAGAGTGCCTGGCTTTTTTGAGTTGCTCAAAATCTTGACATTGCTAGACACATATGATACTATTCATTAGTATGTAGTCGAGCGTTTTCGAGTACAAGAGACAGATTATTAAATATGAAGCGAGGTGTATCCGGATGCGTAATGCCATTACTTTAGCTTGCACAGATTGCAAACAACGTAATTACCAAACGAACAAGAATAAGAAAAATAATCCTGATCGTATTGAAATGATGAAATATTGCAAATTCTGCGGTAAACATACATTACACCGTGAAACAAAATAATTCTTATCATTCATTACCTGTTGATTTGAGGATGTGAACAAATGGCAAAGTCTAACTCAGCAGTACAACAACGTGGTGGATTTGGTAAATTCTTCCGCGGCGTAAAGGCTGAACTGAAAAAAGTAGTCTGGCCAACAAGAAAAGAGCTCATCAATTACACAATTGTAGTATTTTTGGTAACTATATTTATCGCTTTACTCATTTATGTATTTGATGCGATTTTTGCTCAACTTATTAATATGTTGTTGCGGATTGTTGGATAGGGGGCCATTACATGGAAGCAGATAAGAAGTGGTATGTAATTCATACCTATTCAGGCTACGAAAATAAAGTTAAAACCACTTTAGAACTTAAGGTTCAATCTATGGGTTTACAAGATGTGATTAGTAGAATTCTAGTACCTCTTGAAGATGAAATAGATGAAAAAGATGGGGTTAAAAAAGTAGTAAAACGTAAAATATTTCCTGGGTACGTATTGGTTGAAATGGAAGTTAACGACCGTTCTTGGTATGTTGTGCGCAACACACCAGGTGTAACAGGTTTCGTTGGCTCCGCCACTAAACCAGTTCCACTTTCTGATTCCGAAGTAGAACATATACTTAAGTCTCAGGGCTTGGATAAGAAACCAACAATCAACGTCGATGTAGAGGTTGGTGAAACGGTACGCATTACATCCGGTGCCTTTGAAGATAGACTAGGTGTTATTACCGAAATTAACCCTGAAAAAGGAACATTGAAACTCAATGTGGAAATGTTCAATCGAGATACAGAGGTAGAGGTAGAGTTTTCTCAAGTTGAAAAAGCTCTTTAATATATAAATATAACTCTAAAAGAGCAATCGATTTTGGTTGCAGTGGGAGGATGTTTATCCGTTACCACCACAGTAGAATCATAGGAGGTTTAATTACCCATGGCTAAGAAATTAGTTAAACAAGTAAAACTACAAATTGAAGCCGCTAAAGCTACTCCAGCACCACCAGTTGGTCCTGCATTAGGTCAAGCAGGCGTTAACATCGTTGCTTTCACAAAAGAATTCAACGAACGTACTGCTAAACAAGCTGGCTTGATTATTCCAGTAGTTATTAACGTATATGAAGATCGTAGCTTCGACTTCATCACTAAGACTCCACCAGCTGCAGTATTGTTGAAAAAAGCTGCAGGTATCCCAAAAGGATCTGGTGTACCTAACCGTGATAAAGTAGCAAAAGTAGGTCGCGATAAAGTTCGTGAAATTGCTGAATTGAAAATGCCTGACTTGAATGCTAATACCGTAGAACAAGGTATGCGCATGGTAGAAGGTACTGCTCGCAGCATGGGCATTGAAATCGTTGACTAATAAGCGTACGACTTGCGCATAAGCGCAAATCGGTGGGAGGGAATTCCCGTTTGACCACATAAGGAGGATATTATAATGGCAAAAGTAGGTAAGAAATACGCTGAAGCAGTAAAACTTATTGAAGCTGGTAAGTTCTACGAACCAGTTGAAGCAATTGAGTTAGTTAAGAAAACTGCAACTGCAAATTTCGATGAAACAGTTGAAATCGCTTTCAACTTGAATGTCGACCCTAAATACGCTGATCAACAAGTTCGTGGTGCAGTAGTATTGCCTCATGGTACTGGCAAAACTAAACGCGTTCTTGTGTTCGCTAAAGGCGACAACATTAAAGCAGCTGAAGAAGCTGGCGCAGATTTCGTAGGTTCTGAAGAGTTAGTAGCTAAAATCCAAGGTGGTTGGAGCGACTTCGACGTAGTAGTTGCTACACCAGACATGATGGGTCAAGTTGGCCGTCTTGGTAAAATCTTGGGCCCTAAAGGCTTGATGCCAAACCCTAAAGTTGGTACAGTAACTCCAGACGTTGCTCGTGCAGTAAACGAAATCAAAGCTGGTAAAATCGAATATCGTACTGATAAAGCAGGTATCGTTTCTTGCTCCATCGGTAAAGCTTCTTTCGATGCTGAAAAATTACTTGACAATTACCGTACAATCGTTGATACTATTATCAAGGCTAAACCTGTAGCAGCTAAAGGTCAATACATTAAATCTGTAACCTTATCCGCTACAATGGGCCCTGGTGTGCCTTTGAACGTGTTCAAATTGAGCAACGTAACCAAAGAGCAATAATCATATATGTCTCTTAGCTGTAGACGGCTGGTATGTATAATGGATGTAAATCCGCCCGCTGAGGCTGACACTAGAACAACCTAGGACTAGTTACGACCTCATCGCGTGCGATGAGGTCGTTTTTACGCTAAGATAGTACATAGAGCACCACAAAATCTATAAGGAGGTAATCTAATGGCTGTCACTGAATCAAAAAAAGCAATTGTTGCTCAAATGAAAGAAACTCTTTCTGAAGCAAAAGGTGCTGTATTGATTGGTTACTCTGGTTTGACTGTTGCACAAGCAACTGATCTTCGTCGCAAAATGTTAGCTGAAGGTGTTGAATACAAAGTAATCAAAAATACTTTGACTCGCATTGCTGCAAACGAATTGAATCTTGAAGGTTTCGCTGAGCATTTAGAAGGTCCAACTGCATTGGCTACTTCTAAAGAAGATGCTGTTGCACCTGCTCGCGTAATCGAACAATTCATCAAAGCTACAGAACAAGAAGTTGTTACTGTTAAAGCTGGTATCGTTGAAGGCGAAGTTATGGACGCAGCTGGCGTTAAAGCAATCGCAAGTCTTCCAAATCGCGAAGGCATGCTTTCTATGTTGCTTTCCGTTTTGCAAGCTCCTGTTCGCAACGTTGCATACGCTGTCAAAGCTGTTGCAGAAGCTCAACCAGCAGAAGCTGCAGAATAATATCTGCAAATTATCCATTGGTCGCTTAGGACTGATACAATAAACTATTTTATGGAGGAAAACTAAAATGGCATTGAACATTGAAAACATCGTTGCTGAATTAAAAGAAGCAACTATTCTTGAACTTAATGATCTTGTAAAAGCAATTGAAGAAGAATTTGGCGTAACTGCAGCAGCTCCTGTAGCTGTAGCAGCTGCTGGTGGTGCTGAAGGCGGCGCTGCTAAAGATTCCTTCGACGTAATCTTGAAAGATGCTGGCGCATCCAAAATCAACGTAATCAAAGTTGTTCGTGAAGCAACTGGTCTTGGCTTGAAAGAAGCTAAAGCTATCGTTGACGGCGCTCCTGCACCTGTAAAAGAAGGCTTGGCTACTGACGCAGCTGAAGCTTTGAAAGCTCAATTAGAAGAAGCTGGCGCATCTGTAGAATTGAAATAATTCTAGCCATATTAAAAGGCGTACCTTTGGGTACGCCTTTTTTGTTCTATAATCCTAATTCTATAACACAAAAAAGAGTGCCTTTGGGGACACTCTTTTTTAAAAGGAAATATTCTTTTGTACTTGATATATTTTAGCGCCATCGGTTTTTCCAATTGATTTTGTAATGATGAAGGCATTAGAACTTTCAAAATCGTTCACATTTCGATTTGGAACGATAATAATAGCATTTGGTTCTTTGGGTAGCTGATCTAAAAATTCATCCTTAGTGATAGTAGGCATAATATTTCTGGCATTTGCCCACCGTTCATCGTCGGTTTTATTTAAATATACTTGTGTTGGTATATGGTCTGTATAATAAACAACAGAAGTATAATATCCACCGTATACAAAAACAGGTTGATTTGTATCTTTTATATATGATGTAAACTGAATTCCCGATTGACTTGTTAATATGGGCTTCACAGAAATGGTAGTGGCCGTGTATAGAGCTAGAATTGGAACTAAAAATAGCACTGTTAGTTGTGAAGCTGCTCGGACATAATGTCTAGCTATTTTAAAGACAAGAGCACCTAAACCCAAAATAATTAGATAATCAAATATATAATCACTGGCGCTGACTGCTATACCAACACCTAGTATACAGACATATATGCTAAAAGAAGTTACGACTAGATATCTAAAGTGTTTTGCTCGTGCAACATTTGATAACAAATTAATAACTGCTTCCGCGCCCCATATGATACAAGGAATGATTGCAGGCAATGTATAAGTTAAATATTTGGTTGCTACAATGGAATAGAATAGGATTATGGTGATGAACCATATAGTGCCAAGTAGATTAAATGAGTCTTTCCAATCCAATTTCCGTAGCTGGTATAAAACAATAGGTGTCCATGGCAATAACGCGAGTGGCATGACTACTAGATAGTAGTACCATACGTCGAATTTAGGGTGTTCCGATACGAGGGCACGCCCCACATTTTGTAGACCAAGGAAGCCATTCACGAAATCTTGCCCATGAATAGAATACATTGTTACATACCAAGGACTGGCAATTGCAAAAAATAATACAATACCTATAGGATTAAAAGCAATCTTTAAGTTTCTTAGTAAATTTGCGTCCATATCTTTGGTCTTAATAAATTTTTGAAGAATCATAAACACTAATAATATAAGACCTGGTAATAGGAGTCCGATGGGCCCCTTTGTTAATACTGCAAATGCAGCGGCTATATAAGCTTTCACCATAGATGTCTTATCATTATTTGTGAAAGCCAGATAGGAATAACCGAATATGGCTAGGTTGAAGAAAAATAGGAAGCCATCGGTGACTATGGCATGAGATATATACCAGAATTGTAAGGTGCTCATTAAGAAGATGGCACTGGCTATAGCAATTGATACATATTGTTTTATTCGATACACTAGATGATACATAAGAGACACGCTAGCTCCGGCGATTAGTGTATTCGGAATACGTGAAACAAAATCCGATATACCGAATAATTTATAACATATCATGAGAGCCCAATACGTTAGCGGCGGTTTATCATACCATACGTGGTCATAAATCATGGGCGATATCCACGAATTATGATGTAACATGGTAATGGCGCTTAGTACATAGTTCGATTCTACCGGATCCGTTATAGGTAAGAAGGCATTATAAAAACCATAGCTGATGACCGTTATAAGGAATAATGTTAGGATGCGTATTCGATGATTGATGTGAATTCTAATCAACTCCTCTATATTAATACTATATTCTTACATTTTACTATATTTCGAATGGATGAGATATGTCTGGAGACAAATTATATAGAATATTGTTTTTCGGGAATACATCAAATAACTTTTATGTATACAAAATACATGATATAATAAATTCAAAAGAAAGACCATTTTATACAATGTAATTTGAATGCATTTAGCATTCAGAGGAAAGAAGGATGGCTATGAGAAAAGAACATGATTTCCTAGGGGAATTAGAAGTTGCTGATGAATTATATTATGGTGTACAAACGATTCGTGCACTAGAAAATTTCCATATTACAGGTAAACATTTAGACCAAGACTTTATTAAGGCACTGGCTATGGTTAAAAAAGCATCTGCTTTGGCTAATATGAAAACAGGTCGCCTCAATGTATCCATAGGCAAGGCCATCGTACAAGCTGCTGATGAAGTGATTGAAGGTCAGTTTGCCAATCAGTTCCCTGTTGACCCAATTCAAGGTGGTGCAGGTACTTCTGTAAATATGAACATGAATGAAGTATTAGCAAACCGTGCTTGCGAAATTTTGGGACATCCAAAAGGATCGTATGATATCGTAAGCCCTAACAATCATTGCAATATGGCGCAATCTACCAATGATGCATTCCCAACGGCTATTAAGGTTTGTGCGATTTTAAAATCTAAACCTTTACTTGAGGCATTACAACGCCTTGTTGATGAACTTGAGAAAAAAGCTGATGAATATAGTGGAATTTTGAAAATGGGTCGTACTCATTTACAAGATGCGGTGCCTATTACATTAGGCCAAGAAATGGGCGCTTATGCATCCGGTATTCGCCGTGGTATTAGACGTATCAAATCTGCTGTTGAAGGAGCTCATGTTATTAATATGGGTGCCACTGCTGTTGGTACAGGTCTTAATGCAGAACCAAATTACATTCATGATGTGGCATACGAACTTAGTGAAGTAGTAGGTGAGCCATTCTATACGGCAGATAACTTGATTGATGCTACGAACAACACGGATATCTTTGCTGATATCTCTAGTGGTTTGAAGGTTACAGCTCTCGTATTGATTAAAATGGCCAATGACTTCCGTTTGATGGCATCTGGACCTCGTTGTGGTATTGGAGAATTGAAGTTGCCTGCTCGTCAACCGGGTTCTTCTATTATGCCTGGTAAGGTAAATCCAGTTATCGCCGAAGTTTTGAACCAAGTATGTTACCAAGTTATCGGCAATGATCTTACTATTTCTTTGGCTGTAGAAAATGGTCAATTCGAATTGAACGTAATGGAACCAGTTTTGGCATACAACTTGTTCAATAACCTTTGCTACCTCAAGAATGGTGTTAATACATTTGTAGATAAATTACTTGTGGATCTTGAAGTAGACCGTGAACAATGTGAGTACTGGTTAAACCGTTCTGTTGGTATCGTTACAGCATTGTTGCCTCACCTTGGTTATGAAACTGCATCGTCTCTTGCAAAAGAGGCTTATACATCCGGTCGTGCTATTCGCGATATTATCCTAGAAAAAGGGTTATTGACCGAAGATGAAATCAATCATATTCTTTCCCCTAAAGAAATGACACGCCCTGGTATTGCCGGTGCTGATTTGTTGAAACACAAAGGAAATTAATTTCCATTAATGAACTTTGTCATATAATGTGAACAATACGTGAAAACGTGAAAGCTGTCAGCCTTTTGGTTGACAGCTTTTTTATATGATGATAGAATTATAAATTGCAAAAGTAGCATTTTCTACTTTTCCATGTAGAAGCTATAACTTACGTATTAAGGGTTTTCTTCCAAGGTTGTGCTTGGATAATGAACAGAGCAAGGTTATTTTTAAATAAAAAAGGGCCTTGCTTATTTGGCGTTATTAAAGCAGGAAAACTGAGACCTGTAAGATGTCTTTTCTATGCCGTTATAGAAATATGGTGGACCAGTGTATTTGAAGGAGGGAAAGCACATATGTTCAAACCTGAACAGGTAGGCAAACGGACTCGTTATACATATGCAAAAATTAACGAAGTTATTAAGATGCCGCATTTGTTGGACATTCAGCGTAAATCGTACGAATGGTTCTTGGAGAGCGGTTTACAAAATATTTTCAACGATATTTCTCCGATTAAAGACAATTCAGGTAATTTAGTACTTTCTTTTGAAGGTTTCAGCTTAGGTGAGCCTAAGTATGATATTAATGAGTGTAAAAATCGTGATGCTACATACGCAGCACCACTTCGTGTAAATATCCGCTTGGTTAATAATGATCCTGAAAATATGGACATTAAAGAACAAGAAGTATTCATGGGTGATTTCCCATTGATGACGGATACAGGTACTTTCATTATCAACGGTGCAGAACGTGTTATCGTATCTCAATTGGTACGTTCTCCTGGCGTTTACTATGGTAAAGAAATCGATACCATGGGTAACCGCTTGTATGAATCCACAGTTATCCCAAATCGCGGTGCTTGGATTGAATTAGAAACAGATGCTAGCGAAGTTGTAGCCGTTCGTATCGACCGTAACCGTAAATTACCAGCTACTGTGCTTGTTCGTGCATTAGGCTGGGATACTAATGAAAGTATTCTTGATCTTTTCTGGAACGGTCAAACAGATGAAGATGGTTTACCAGTATACGATGAACGCATCGTTCGTACATTAGAAAAAGATACAACTCAATCTGCTGATGAAGCATTGGTAGAAATCTATAAAAAATTACGTCCAGGTGAACCTCCTACAGTAGAATCTGCTCGTAATTTATTCGATAATTTATTCTTCGATGCTCGCCGTTATGATTTAGCGCGTGTAGGTCGTTATAAATTAAATAAAAAACTAGGCTGGCGTCAACGTATGTTGGGTCAAACATTGGCACAACCAATCGTTGATACTGAAACAGGTGAAATCATCCTTGATGCAGGCGTACAAGTTGGGGAAGAACAACTTGATATCGTTGCTAAGAGCGGTGTATTTAGCGGAGAAGGTTTTGCTGAATTCTATATCACTAATCCAGATGGTGTAGTATCCAAAATCATTTGCAATAACTGTAACTTAGAATTTAATCACCGTACAGTTACAAGAGAAGATATGATTGCTAATATCTCTTACCTCTTGAATTTGATGGATGGTGCTGGTCATACAGATGATATCGACCATTTGGGTAACCGTCGTCTTCGCTGTGTAGGTGAATTGTTACAAAATCAATTCCGTATTGGTTTGACTCGTATGGAACGTGTTGTACGTGAACGTATGACAATTCAAGAAATTGAATCCATTACACCACAAGCATTGATTAATATTCGCCCTGTTGTAGCCGCTATTAAAGAGTTCTTTGGTTCTTCTCAATTGTCTCAATTTATGGACCAAACGAACCCATTAGCAGAATTGACTCATAAACGTCGTCTATCTGCACTAGGCCCTGGTGGCTTGTCTCGTGAACGTGCGGGCTTCGAAGTTCGTGACGTGCATCATTCCCACTATGGCCGTATGTGTCCTATCGAAACACCAGAAGGTCCTAACATCGGTTTGATCAACTCTTTGTCCAACTATGCGAAGGTTAATGAGTTTGGTTTCATCGAAGCTCCATACCGTAAGGTTGAAAAAATCTACGGCGAAGGTGCTGATGCGGATAAGGTTGTAAAAGTACGCGTATCTGAAAGCGTTGTTTATATGACTGCCGATGAAGAAGAAGGTATGACAATCGCTCAAGCGAACTCTCCACTCGATGGAGAAGGTTGTTTTGCTAATGACCATGTAGCATGTCGTCGTGGTCATGACGTATTAGAAGTAACACCTGATAAGGTTGACTACATGGACGTTAGTCCAAAAGAAGTTGTATCCATCGGTACAGCTATGATTCCATTTCTTGAAAACGATGATGCGAACCGTGCCTTGATGGGTGCGAACATGCAACGTCAAGCGGTGCCATTGCTTCGCGCTCAAGCACCTCTAGTAGGTACAGGTATGGAATATACAGCAGCTACTGACTCTGGTGTTTGCGTATTGGCACGTGAAGCTGGTAAAGTCGTACGTTGTTGGGGTAATGAAATCCACGTTCTTCGCGATAGCGATGGTCGTGTTGATACATACCGTTTGAATAAATTCCTTCGTTCCAACCAATCCACATGCTTCAACCAAAAACCTATCGTTAACCGTGGTGATCATGTTGTAAAAGGTCAAGTATTGGCTGATGGTCCTGCTACTGATGGTGGTGAATTGGCTCTTGGCTTTAACGTTCTTGTAGCGTTCATGCCTTGGGAAGGTTATAACTACGAAGATGCTATCTTGCTTAGTGAAGAACTTTGCAAAGAAGATATCTATACATCCATCCATATTGAAGAATACGAATGTGATGCGCGTGACACTAAACTGGGTGCCGAAGAAATCACTCGTGAATTGCCTAATACTGGTGATGATACACTTAAAAACCTAGATGAAGATGGTATCATCTGCATCGGTGCAGAAGTGCATCCTGGCGATATCCTCGTTGGTAAAGCTACACCAAAAGGTGAAACTGAATTAACACCAGAAGAACGTTTGTTACGTGCTATCTTTGGTGATAAAGAACGCGAAGTTCGCGACACATCCTTGCGCGTACCTCATGGTGAATGTGGTAAGGTTGTAGACGTTAAAGTGTTTACTCGTGAAAACGGCGATGAGTTACAACCAGGTGTAAACAAACTTGTTCGCGTTTACATCGCTCAAAAACGTAAAATCCACGAAGGCGATAAAATGGCAGGCCGTCATGGTAACAAAGGTGTCGTTTCCCGCGTTATGAGAAAAGAAGATATGCCATTCCTTCCAGATGGTACTCCAGTACAAATCGTATTGAACCCATTGGGCGTACCTTCTCGTATGAACATTGGTCAGGTTCTTGAAACTCACTTAGGTTGGGCTGTTCAAGGCTTGGGCATGAAAATTAAGGCTACAGATCTTCATATTCAAAATGTATTAAAAGAAGCGCGTACTGATGAATCCTACTGGGAACAAATCGATGCAATTCGCAAATTATATGCTGAAATTGAAGAATTAGAAGCTAAAGCAAAAGAAGATGTAACAGTAGCTCATTTTGATATCGATGAAAAAATCATCGATTTGAAATCTCAAATCTTAGGTCACGTTGAAGAAGCAGCTCAAAAGAAATTGGCTGCACTTGGTGGCGAAGCTCGTTACAATGAATTGAAAGCATTAGAATCTAAATACAATGCACTTCATATGGAATATTTCGGCACTGAAGAAGAAGCGCCAGAAATGGATCCAGCTCTCGTTGAAGAATTAGAACGCATCAACAAGGTACGTGCTACATTGAATCATATTGAAGAAGCTCGTGCTAAACGCGTTGAGATTCGCAATGATTTAGAAAAATTAGGTTATGACTATGATACATATGGCATGCCAAAACCAGATGTAGCTGGTATTCATATCGCTACACCTGTATTTGATGGTGCCCATGAAAAAGATGTATTCGAAACATTGGCTATCGCTGGTCGTCCAGATGATGGTAAAACTGTATTGTACGATGGCCGTACTGGTGAACCTATGGATAACCGTGTAACGGTTGGTTACGTATACATGTTGAAACTTCACCATTTGGTTGATGATAAAATCCATGCGCGCTCCACAGGTCCGTACTCCCTTGTTACACAACAACCATTGGGTGGTAAAGCTCAATTCGGTGGCCAACGTTTCGGGGAAATGGAAGTTTGGGCCCTCGAAGCATATGGCGCAGCCTACACTCTTCAAGAGCTATTAACTGTTAAGTCTGATGACGTTGTTGGTCGTGTGAAAGCATACGAAAAAATCGTTAAAGGCGAAAATATTCCTGAACCAGGTGTGCCTGAGTCCTTCAAAGTATTGCTCAAAGAACTTCAAAGTATCGGTCTTGATGTAAAAATCTTGAACGAAGATCAAGAAGAAGTTGTTATGAAAGAACTTGATGACGAAGATGAAGTGGTAGAAACTGGTATTGAAGATGTTATGAACGGCGATGCTGTTGAAACAGATGAAGTAACAGTTGTAGACCCAGAAACAGAGGAAGAAGTATCTAATGGTGGCGATGATGATATTCTTAGCCAATTAGCATATCCAATTAGTGAATCCTCCACAGATGAAGACTGATACTGAATATTAGGAAGGGAGCGATAGTAGTGCTAGACGTAAATGAATTTGATTCCATGCGAATCGGTTTAGCCTCTCCAGAGCAAATTTTAGAATGGTCTCATGGGGAAGTTAAAAAACCAGAAACAATTAACTACCGTACGTTAAAGCCAGAACGTGATGGTCTATTTTGCGAACGCATTTTTGGACCAACAAAGGACTGGGAATGTCACTGCGGTAAATATAAACGAATCCGCCATAAAGGCGTTGTCTGCGATAAATGTGGCGTAGAAGTAACACGTGCTAAAGTACGTCGTGAACGTATGGGCCATATCCAATTGGCTACACCTGTATCCCATATTTGGTACTTCAAGGGTATCCCATCTCGCATGGGCCTTATCCTTGATGTATCTCCACGTTCCTTGGAACGGGTATTGTATTTTGCTTCCTATATCGTAGTTGATCCTGCAGGTAGCCCATTGGCAAAACGCCAATTGTTATCTGAACAAGAATACCGTGAATACGAAGCTCAATTCAATGAAGAAGGATATACTATCGGTGGTAAATCCGTAGTTATCGAAACTGTGGCACAACGTAATGAACGTTTGGCTATCGTTCGCGAAGCACAACGTAAAGAACGTTATAATGCTGCACTTCGTGAAGATGCTACAATTCCAGAAGCTGATAAAGAATATGAAGAATTAACTCGTGAAGAACGTTACGAATTAGGTGCTACAGAAGAAATCTTATTCGTATGTATCGACATGGGTGCAGAAGCGGTAAAAGCATTATTATCTGAACTTGATTTAGAACAATTAAATGCTGAATTGCGCGAAGAGTTGAACACTGCAAGTGGTCAACGTAAAATCCGTGCCGTTCGCCGCCTTGAAGTAGTAGAAGCATTCCGTCAATCTGGTAACCGTCCAGAATGGATGATTATGGATGTCGTTCCTGTCATCCCACCTGAATTGCGCCCTATGGTTCAATTAGATGGTGGTCGCTTTGCTACATCTGACCTTAATGATTTGTATCGTCGTGTTATCAACCGTAACAATCGTTTGAAACGTTTGTTGGACTTAGGTGCTCCTGATATCATCGTGCGCAATGAAAAACGCATGTTGCAAGAAGCGGTTGATGCATTGATCGATAATGGTCGTCGTGGCCGTCCTGTTACAGGTCCTGGCAACCGCCCATTAAAATCCTTATCCGATATGCTTAAAGGTAAACAAGGTCGTTTCCGTCAAAACTTGCTTGGTAAACGTGTTGACTACTCCGGTCGTTCCGTTATCGTAGTAGGTCCAGAACTTAAAATGCACCAATGCGGTTTGCCTAAAGAAATGGCATTGGAATTGTTCAAACCATTTGTTATGAAACGTTTGGTAGAACGTGGTCAAGCATCTAATATCAAGGCTGCTAAACGCCAAGTAGAACGCGTAGGCCCTGGTGTATGGGAATCCTTGGAAGAGGTTATCAAAGAACATCCAGTTCTCTTGAACCGTGCCCCTACATTGCATAGACTGGGTATCCAAGCCTTCGAACCAATCCTTTGGGAAGGCCGTGCTATCAAATTGCATCCATTAGTATGTACAGCCTTCAACGCCGACTTTGACGGTGACCAAATGGCTTGTCACTTACCATTGTCTGTAGAAGCCCAATCCGAAGCTCGTACATTGATGCTTTCTGTTCATAATATCTTGTCCACAAAAGATGGTAAGCCAGTTGCTATCCCATCTCAAGATATGATTTTGGGTACCTATTACCTAACAGTTGTACGCGAAGATACGCGTGATAATGCAAAAACATTTGCTACTTATGACGAAGTGATGCTTGCTTATGATTCTCATGTAATCGGTTTGCAAGATATCTTATATATTCGCTTGCCTGAACACGGTCGTGTAGAAACTACAGCTGGTCGTTTGATCTTTAACAACGCTTTGTTCCCAGAATTATGGCAATATGAACAAAAAGAAGACGGTACTTACACATTGGGTAAGGTTATGGATAAGAAGACAGTTGGTAAACTTGTAGATCAATGTTTCCAATTATTCGGCAATGAAAAAACTGCTGAACTCTTAGACCGAATTAAATCCCTTGGTTACTCCTTTGCACGTCGTGCAGGTATGACTGTAGCCATTGCGGATATTAAAGTACCAGAAGAAAAATTCGATTTACTTGATACGGCAGAACAAGAAGTAGAAAAAGTATCTCGTCTATATCGTCGTGGTCTCATTACAGAAGAAGAACGTTATCGTAAAACCATCCAATTGTGGACAAAAGCGACAGAAGATGTTACTGAAGCTATGATGGATAATATGGCGCGCGATAAAGATGGCTTCAACCCTGTATATATGATGGCTATCTCCGGTGCCCGTGGTAACAAACAACAAATTCGTCAGCTTGCTGGTATGCGTGGCTTAATGGCCGACCCATCTGGTCGTATCATCGACTTGCCAATCAAAGCAAACTTTAAAGAAGGTTTGACAGTATTGGACTACTTTACGTCCTCCCATGGTGCTCGTAAAGGTTTGGCTGATACCGCTCTTCGTACAGCTGACTCCGGTTATTTGACTCGTCGTCTCGTTGACGTATCTCAAGACGTTATCGTTCGTGAGGACGATTGTGACGTTGTAGGCATCGATCTTGTTCGCGAACGCGCTCGTTTGGCTACATCTCCACGTCAAGCTCTTGAAATGTTGAAAGACAAATTGATTGGCCGCGTTCTCGATAAAGATGTAGTAAATGCTGAAACAGGTGAATTGGCTGTTCCTGCAGAAACTATTCTTGATGAACAAAGCTTAGCTGATATCGCAGATGCTGGTGTAACAGCTATCTCCTTGCGTGGTGCACACTTAGGCTCTGACAGCGATATTAACCATACTAATTTGGTTCAAAAAATTCTTCTTGGTGAAAGCGATGACAGCATTCGTGCAACATTAAAAGAAACTATGGTTCAAAATATGTTGAACAAAGATACTGTTAATGCTATCGTTGACAGCAATGGGGTAGAAATCTATCCTGCTGATACACGTCTTACAGAAGAAGGTATCGAAGCAATTCTTAACTCTGATGTTAAAGAAGTACAAGTACGCAACAATGAAATCAATGGTATCGAAGTGGAAGCTATCGTTGAAGGTACTGGTATTATTGAACCTTTAAAAGATCGTATCGTAGGTCGTATTGCAGCTGAAGAATTGGTTAACAAGGAAACTGGTGAGGTCATCGTTCCATTGAATGGTGAAATTACAGAAGCTCTTGCTGATGAAGTTGTAAAACATTACGATATCGTTAAAATCCGCTCTGTATTGACATGTCGTAGCCCTTATGGCGTTTGCCGTAAGTGTTATGGTCGTGACCTCGGTACGGGCGGTCAAGTTCAAGTGGGCGAAGCTGTAGGTATCATTGCTGCACAATCTATCGGTGAACCTGGTACACAGTTGACAATGCGTACATTCCATACAGGCGGTGTCGCAGGTGATGATATCACTCAAGGTTTGCCTCGTGTCGAAGAATTGTTTGAAGCACGTAAACCAAAACGTAATGCAATCATCGCAGAGAATGAAGGCGTAGTACGCGTTGTACCAAATGAAGGTAAAAAGGGAACAAATACGATTTTCATTACTGGTGAAGACGGTATTGAACTCGATTACCTCATCCCTTATGGCTCTCGTATTATCGTTAAAGACGGCGATGTTGTATCCTTAGGTGCTCGTTTAACAGAAGGTTCTATTAACCCTCATGACATCATGCGTGTAATGGGTACACAAGCTACACAACGTTACCTTGTATACGAAGTCCAAAAAGTATATAAATCTCAAGGTGTAGAAATTAACGATAAACATATCGAAGTAATTGTTCGTCAAATGCTTCATAAGGTTAAAATTGAAACCGCTGGTGACGCAGATATGCTTCCTGGCGATATGATTGACGTTAATACCTTTGACGAAGAAAATCGTCGCTTAACATTGAACGGTCGCGAAAATGCAACAGGTAAACGTACATTGTTGGGTATTACTAAAGCTGCATTGGCTACGGATTCCTTCTTGTCTGCTGCATCCTTCCAAGAAACAACTCGTGTTCTTACAGATGCTGCTATTAAGGGCAAAATCGATCCATTGTTGGGGCTTAAGGAAAACGTTATCATTGGTAAGTTGATTCCTGCTGGTACAGGCATGAGCCGTTACCGTAAAATTGAGGTTGTTAAAAAAGCACCTGAAATTTTAGAATTAACTGATAATGGTGAAATCATAGAAGAGAACGTAGAAGACTAAACCTTCAATTCATCTCTATGAATAGATAATAAAAAGAGATATTCCTATATTTGTTAGGAATATCTCTTTTTTATTATATCAATTTAGCATAATAAAACTGCAAGGAAAGAATTCTAAATGTATAAAATGTATAAAAATAAGCAGAATTTCAGGTATTCGCATAAAAAAACAGAAATACTACATGTAATTCATAAAAATGATACACACGGATAAGTGTACATATTAAATACAGTGAAATAGCGGTTTTGAGTGTTAAAAAACCTTTGACATGCGTTTGAGTAATTGATATACTTACATAGTGCTTAGAGGGCAAGTGCGCCCTGAGCATAGTTTCGTAAGGAGAAGATGTAACCATGGACATAGCCCATTTGGCATCGGCGAACAAGACAATAGGTGCTAAGCAAACGATCAAATCAATTGCAAAAGGCTCTGTTAAGTTTGTGTTTCTCGGCTGCGATAGCGATAGCTACGTAGTAGATCCTGTACGGAGGGCTTGCGTGGAACATAATATACCGTTCGACGATAAGCATACGATGGATGACCTTGGTCGTGCGTGCCGCATTAAGGTGCGGGCCACAGCGGTAGGTATCCTACGTTAATCTCGGTAATATCCGATGTAACAATTTGTTATGACGGATCAATTATAAATCTCAAATTTGGAAAGGAGGTGCCCAAATGCCAACAATTAATCAGCTAGTACGCAAAGGTCGCATGAGCTTGACTAAAAAATCTACAGCTCCAGCACTTCAAGAATCTCCACAAAAACGTGGTGTATGTACTCGTGTGTACACAGCTACTCCAAAGAAACCAAACTCCGCGCTTCGTAAAGTTGCCCGTGTACGTTTGACAAACGCTATTGAAGTAACTGCTTACATCCCAGGCATTGGTCACAATTTACAAGAACACAGTGTTGTACTTATCAGAGGCGGTCGTGTAAAAGACCTTCCAGGTGTGCGTTATCACATCGTTCGTGGTGCATTGGATACAGCTGGCGTACAAAACCGTATGCAAAGTCGTTCCAAATACGGCGCGAAAAAAGCTAAAAAATAATTTTAGCCATTAAACGAAACTAACACACATCATTATAAAGGAGGAATTGAACATGCCAAGAAAAGGCCCTGTTCCGAAACGTGATGTACTTCCAGATCCGGTGTACAACAGCAAATTAGTAACACGTTTCATTAACAAAGTTATGTACGATGGCAAAAAAGGCATTGCTGAAACTATCGTATATGATGCATTTGAAATTATTCGTTCCAAAATGGGTCAAGACCCAATGGAAGTTTTTGATCAAGCATTGAAAAATGTTATGCCTGTACTTGAAGTACGTGCTCGCCGTATCGGTGGTGCGAACTACCAAGTGCCAGTTGAAGTTCGTGCTGATCGCCGTCAAACACTCGGTATTCGCTGGGTTGTAAACTATGCTCGTCTTCGTGGTGAACGCACTATGAAAGAACGCTTAGCAGGCGAATTGATGGACGCTTTCAACAATGCAGGCGCTGCAATCAAGAAAAAAGAAGATACTCATAAAATGGCAGAAGCTAATAAAGCATTTGCTCATTATCGTTGGTAATAAGAGGTGACAACTGTGGCAAGAGAGTTTTCCCTAGCAAAAACTCGTAATATCGGTATCATGGCTCACATCGATGCTGGTAAAACAACAACTACAGAACGTATCCTCTACTATACAGGTATTGTTCACAAAATCGGCGAAGTACATGAAGGTGCTGCTACGATGGACTGGATGGCGCAAGAACAAGAACGTGGTATCACAATCACTTCTGCGGCGACAACATGTCACTGGAAAGATCATCGTATCAATATCATCGATACTCCTGGTCACGTTGACTTTACTGTAGAAGTAGAACGTTCTTTACGTGTACTTGATGGCTCCGTAGCGGTGTTCAGTGCTAAAGGCGGCGTTGAACCTCAATCCGAAACAGTATGGCGTCAAGCATCTAACTACGGCGTACCTCGTATCGCTTATGTAAATAAGATGGATACAGTAGGTGCTGACTTCTTCAACGTAGTTGATATGATGAAATCCCGTTTGGGTGCAAATTCCGTAGCTATCCAAGTGCCAATCGGCGCTGAAGATACTTTCGAAGGCATCATCGATTTGATGACTATGAAAGCGGAAATTTACAAATCCGATGACGGTAAAGAATATGAAATCACTGATATCCCAGCAGAATATCAAGAAGTAGCTGAAGCACGTCGCGAAATGATGATCGATGCTATCGCTGAAACTGATGACGATATCATGATGAAATATTTGGAAGGTGAAGAAATCTCCATTGAAGAATTGAAAACAGCATTGCGTAAAGCAGTTATTGCTAACCAATTGTTCCCAGTTCTTTGTGGTTCTTCCTACAAAAACAAAGGTGTACAAATGTTGTTGGACGCTGTTGTAGATTACATGCCAGCTCCTATCGACATCCCAGCTATTAAAGGTGTCGTTCCTGGCACTGAAGAAGAAACAACTCGTCCTTCTTCCGATGATGAACCATTCTCCGCATTGGCTTTCAAAATCATGGCTGACCCTTATGTTGGTAAATTAGCGTTCTTCCGTGTGTACTCCGGTACATTGGAATCCGGTTCCTACGTTTTCAACTCCACAAAAGGTAAGAAAGAACGTATCGGCCGTATTCTTCAAATGCACGCTAACACTCGTAAAGAAATCGACATGGTTTACGCTGGCGACATCGCTGCAGCTGTAGGCTTGAAAGATACTACTACTGGTGATACTCTTTGTGATGAAAAGAATCCTGTAATTCTTGAATCCATGGAATTCCCTGAACCAGTTATCTCCGTTGCTGTTGAACCTAAAACAAAAGCTGACCAAGAAAAAATGGGTACAGCTCTTGCTCGTTTGGCAGAAGAAGATCCTACTTTCAAAGTTCGTACTGATGAAGAAACAGGTCAAACTATTATCTCCGGTATGGGCGAACTTCACTTGGATATCATCGTTGACCGTATGAACCGTGAATTCAAAGTAGAATGTAACGTAGGTAAACCTCAAGTAGCTTATCGTGAAACTATCCGTAAAGCTGTTAAAGCTGAAGGTAAATTCGTTCGTCAATCTGGTGGTCGTGGTCAATATGGTCACTGCTGGTTGGAATTAATTCCTCAAGAACCAGGTGCTGGCTTCGAATTTGAAAATAAGGTCGTAGGTGGTGCAATTCCTCGTGAATACATCGGACCTGTTGAAAATGGTGTTAAAGAAGCTATGGAATCCGGTGTTATCGCTGGTTATCCAATGGTTGACATCAAAGTTATCGTATTTGACGGCTCCTACCATGACGTTGACTCCAACGAAATGGCCTTCAAAATCGCTGGTTCCATGGGCTTTAAAGAAGGTGCTCGCAAAGCAGACCCTGCATTGCTTGAACCATACATGTCCGTAGAAGTAGACGTTCCTGAAGAATACATGGGCGACGTTATCGGTGACTTGAACTCCCGTCGTGGTCGTATGGACGGCATGGAAGCTCGTAATGGTAACCAACATATCAAAGCATATGTTCCATTGAGTGAAATGTTCGGTTACGCAACAGACCTTCGTTCCAAAACTCAAGGTCGCGGTAACTACTCCATGACATTCGATCATTACGAAGAAGTTCCTAAGAAAATTGCTGAAGAAATTCAAGCAAAGAAAAACGGTTAATCTTACATTAGATTAATAGAATTACTATTTTCCTCGGAGGATAATTTAAAATGGCTAAAGAAAAATTTGAACGTACGAAACCGCATGTTAATATCGGTACAATCGGTCACGTTGACCATGGTAAAACTACTTTGACTGCTGCAATTACAAAAGTATTGGCT
>NZ_JAPVXW010000023.1:0-13356 GCF_041431535.1 Veillonella sp. 27098_8_77
TTTTTATGGGGCGTTTAATACACATATAAAAAGGTATACTGATTATAGAGAAGGAGGAATATTCATATGAAAAATATTGAAAGAACTCAAACGAATATTTTAAAAATGATTAATCGGTATGTAGGTAAGAAGTACATTTATATTTTACCCCTTGTATATCATGATTATGAGGGCTACAGGAATGGTAATGATTGGGAAAATAGAGTTGCTCAAGTATTAACGTCTTGTAATATTCCTTGTTTTGTAACATATGCGAATTATCAAAGTACAACAGAGGCGCCTTTTGGAGAGCGAAAATATGAAAAGTCACCAACGTTTATATTTTTCTGTGAATCGTGGCAAAGTGAAGAGTTAAATTGTGTTATTCGCACTATTTCTACAAGGATTGAACAACAACATTATATTACTATTGATTTAGAAAAAAACGTAAGAACTGTTGAGTTATTTAAAAATCGTGGTGTTGTGGAGCCTTGTGAAGTAAAAGAACTTGGTAAATGGTCTATGAAAAGGTATTATAGTTATTTTGAACAGATACATGTTGTTAAATATCAATTGGTAGATTTTGATATTAATCCTAGACATCTTCCCGATAACTTTATAAAGTTAGATCATCATGAACTATTAAATTGTATAGATGAGTCTATTAAAGAGTTTCTTAGTTTAGATCTTCTTGATAAAAATTTATCTCTAGAAAACTATCTATCTAAAGCCGGATTAGTTAATTATAAAGTTATCTATGAATCAAAAATGCCAGAAGACAATCGGTTATTGGAGGCATATAGAGTTATAGATATAAAGGAAATACCTAAAGAGTTAAGATTGCAATATGCTATTAAATTAGTAGAAAAATTTCCTTTAGATGCATGTTTGTTTGAGGTGGAAGATAACTCATATATTTCTATTATATGTAAAAATGATGGATTCTATTATCTTCAGTTTAATTATGAGTTTTCTGGATATAAAACTGATGAGGCATATGGACGTAAGCAAAAGAGTTTAATTGAGTATTATCTACATTCAACCTTTAATTTATGGCCTACAATGAAATATTCTATAAAGTACAGAAGTGATTATCTAAGTATAATTGAACGTAATAATGTTGTTTATTGATGGCAATATTTATAATAATTACTGCATAAGTTCCTATCTGTAAATGATACTCTAAGAATGTACAAAAATGATGATATAAAAATATATATTTCGATTACATGTTTGAAAGGGGCAAATATGAAACAAGAAGAATTAGAAAATAGAATAGATAATGCATTGGAGTTAGATGATCTATTAAGTTTACCACGTGGTTTTCATATAGCAGAAAATGTCTTTGGTCAAGAGATGTATATATGGAGAGAAACCGTTGGTGAAGGTTATAGTTTAATGTTTAGAACACACAATAAAAATGAACTTTACATAGAGGATTTTAATGAAGATGGCCAATTGATTAATTGCAGATATGAAGAAGTTGAATTGGATTAACTCTATATGTTACGCTTAATAAGTAATTATGTGTTTATATGTTTGGGGGATTAGGAGTAAATAGCATGTCTACATGGTCCGGTATACGACATAAATTAGAAACAGAATATTTAGCACCTAGCTTGCGAGGCCATATTCAATATTTTGCTACCTCGTATAGCAAATCGCCTGATCATGAGGGCAGGGCTGCTATACGATATAATGGTAAGGAAATTATAAAGGGCAATTATTGGAATCAATATGTGAAAGCGCATCTATTTCCTAAAGATGATACATATGAACAGAGAATGCATGAAGGATTTCCGTTCATAGACAATACAGCATTAGAATTAGGCGTATTTGATCAACGTTGTTTTTATCAGGCTTTTGATGAATTTGATAACCAAAGTATTGATAAAAGCCTATCTAGTGACAATCTAATTGTACGTATCTTTGCTGTTTTAGATAGACGTGTAGGAAAACGTAAACTCATTTCTATGAGAAACTTCATGGAGGAGCAACCTCCTGTATTTCAAGAATTTTATGCTACTCGTATGCACCACGAAGGTTTGTAAACAAAACACGGAAGGAAATTGTGCAATTCCCTTCCGTGTTTAAATATGATATAATTTATACCAAAGTGAGGCATAAATGGTTTGGACGCCAGACTTCGCTTCTAAAGTTAAAAATCGAAGAAACGGTCTGACTTCTCTGTCGGGCCTTTTTTCATGCCACGATTAGAAAGCTAGCTTTTAGCTAGAGGTTAAGTGGGAGAGTCCTATGTTGTATTTAGTCATTGCCGTCATCATCATTGCACTTATTGCAAAATCTAGATCATCGAACAATCAAACAGATAGTGATGCGGATATAGAGAAACAGAATCGCATATTAGACGAAGTTAATCGTACATACGGAAATATTGAAGCGTATGAACCACAATTAGAACCTTCAGATATAGAAGGGATATACTTTAATGAGTTCCGTGAATATGTTGATGCACAGGGGCATGTGTTGACTCCAGCAGAGATTGATGAAATCCGGTATAAAGATGATTATAGAGAGGATATTGAACAGGATTTTCCACATCATCGTAAATCATGGAGGACGTAGAGATGAAACGAATAATATGTGCCATCAGCCTTGGTGTATTGCTAGCGACGCCAGTGCTTTCACAAGCAATTGATACAACACCAATGATACGTGTTACGAATGAACATAATGGCCAAAATGATGCTGCACTAGATACTTTCACAGAAACAAAATTCTTTGGACCTTATCAATTCCGCGTATTAAAGGATGCTATTGAAACGAAAGGCGAAACAAAGGATATTGATGGTAGGGTGTTTAGAACATCTGATGGGGTATTTATGCATGTTAAGGCAAGATCTATTGATGGTAATAGTATGTCCTTAGATAATGAGATTAAAAATCTTGTTAAAGAGAGAACGATTCCTGAACCTACTGCAAAGATGGTATTGCCCATTAAGGATAGTGTAATAGAGGTTAATAATGATGGTGTGCGCAGTTTACTAGCTGAATTTATGTATGGTTGGCCATTACATAATAGGACGGATATGGTATTAATTACCGATTATGAAGGAACGCGTTACTATTATAAATTACAGTTTTATAGAGATAGATTGCCAAATGGTGTACGCATTGAGCAACTTCGACAAATGATTATGGATGCGCAATTTAGCTATAAATAAATTAAAGGTGCATATGTAATGAAAAAAGGTCTATATATTACAGCTCAGTAATATATAGACCTTTAACTTGTATTATCTAGTTTTCAATTAATTATAGGATGCTTTTACCCATAGGGAATACAGTTTTACCAAATATCTTGTTTACAAGTACTGCACCAGAACCGTAGAAACCCAAGAGGGAGATGAATAATTCAGACCATGCTGCAAGGGCGAAAAAGCCTGTTTTGCCACCTAAGAATAGGTCGGTTGCAAGACCGAAGAATAGGAAGCAGATTAATAGCATAATAGCGAATACAACCTTTTTTGTTTTTAAAGCAGCGATGGTGCCAAAGATAGAGAAGATTAAGAAGCCCACATTCAAGTCCTTTATTTGTGATATACTACATATAAAGTATGTAGGAGGTTATATGGTTTTTCTTACTTCATTACAAAGCATCATGCCTATCGTCTTGCTCATATCTCTTGGATATTTCTTAAAAGGGCGGGGCATGTTTAATGATACATTTAGCTCGAACCTATCGCGTCTCATCATGTCCGTCATTTTGCCGGTCGGCGTATTTATGTCCGTGCTTCACAATGTGCAAACATCGGATTTGTGGGACTTGCGGTATGGACTACTCGTCGTGATGATGACCTATGTAGTATCGTACATCATCGCTTTCATTATGATGAAAATCGTACACGTACCACGGGGACGGCGCGGTATATTTATTAACATGGTGGTCAACGACAATTGTCTATTCATCGGATTGCCTGTGCAAATTGCACTGTTTGGACAAGATGCGCTGCCGTTTTTCTTGCTCTATTACATCGGCAACACCATATCCGTGTGGATGTTTGGCGTATTCCTCATTGAGGCCGATCCGTTGCCTACGAATGGTGCTAGCCATGGTGAAAGCTTCCGCACCTTGGTACGCAAGTTTTCTTGGAAAAAACTATTGCCACCGCCATTGTTGGGCTTTTTCTTGGCCTTAGTATTTCTATATGCTCAGATTCCTTTGCCGACGGTATTGCATAATACGTTAAACTATATAGGGAATATGGTAACACCATTATCTTTGCTATACATTGGTATCGTATTACATGATGCAGGCCTTAAAAGCATGCGTTTAAACAAAGACTCCATCGGTGGTATTATTGGACGTTTCGCCGTGGCACCATTTATCATGTTCTGCGTTATCTATGTTACAAAATACCTCATGGGCATTACATTGGATCCTGTTGCGGTCATCACATTCATCGTCCAATCCGCAGGTCCGGTTATCGCCGTATTGCCAATCGTAGCGAATGAAGCAGGTTCTGATTTGCCATTTGCCACAGGACTCGTGACCATTAGCTCCGTATTGTTCGTATTCGTTATACCAGTTATTATGGAAATATTAACACTGTTTGGGATGTAAAGTTTAATTATTACCACATTATAAGAAGATTTTATTTTTATAATGTGGTATTTTTATTTGAATTTTAAACGTATGTTAGTTTGATGTATAATGGAATAAATAAGGAGTAACAGTTGACCTATAATATTTAAAGAAGCTATTATTAAATCAATAGGGATATATTATTAAATTAGAAAAGAGGTGATTTCATGGTGTTTGTTCCAAAGATAACAGTATCCGAATTTGTAGAGCGTGAAATTAGTATTCGTTATAAACGTTTACCTATAGTTAATTTTGTTAATTTAATAAAATCAGGTGTAGAATTAGGAAAATTTGAGCGATATGTGATTGAATTTTTTAGAGAGGTAAAACCAGAAAATAGACGTAAATTTATGGTAGAACAAAATATTACACCATTCGAAATGGAACAATTATATAACAAAGTAAAGCATATCCCGGCTGTTAGTACTGTAGAAGGATCGATTTATGGAGAGTGAACGAATTCGTACAGAATTGCTTTTGGAAAAAGCCATTAAAATCTTAGAGTATGCTAATATCGATAATAGCCAATGGTCCATGGGTGGTGGAACTATTTTAATGCTTAACTATCACCATCGTTTAAGTAAGGACGTAGACATATTTGTTTCGAACACACAATATTTTAATGGACTATCTCCAAAGTTAAACGATGTAGCCGAAGATGCTGATTTTTATCAAGAAGGAGAACGTTTTATTTCTTTATCTTATCCAGAAGGAAAAATTGATTTTGTAAAGGCATTTCAAGTAAGCGATTATTTACCAGTTTTAAAGCATGTGTTTAATCAGAATATACTGGTAGATGATATCAACGGGTAGGACCAGGATTCTCTTTTTCTGAAGATTATGGTTTAGATTTAGTATTAGATATACCATTAGGGCTTAAGGGCCGAGAGGTAGATGTTTGTATAGATTTATGTAATGAGGTTCGTAAATCTTTAGTTTAATTAGATATAATATCATTAATTTTATAAGAAAACGACTAGTACCCTATACATATGTATAGGGCACTAGTCGTTTTCTTATGCATTAAGCTCTTCGATAATCGTTACGATATCTTTTGCCTTTCGGGCAATGTGTTTGACGCCTAAATCTTTATGCAATTGTTCGTCTCTAAAGCCCCATGTAACGCCGATACAAAGTAGCCTTGAGTTTTTGGCTGTCGCCACATCTACTTCAGAGTCTCCGATATAGATGGATTCGTCTTGGGTCGAACCTAATTCTTTTAATGCTTGTAATACCATATCTGGTGCTGGTTTACGCTGTAATCCAGGGCGTTCACCAATGGCTATAGGTAAACGGTCTCCAAAGTATTCCTTGTTTAGTGGTGTAATACCTTCTTGAATTTTGTTGGATACAATGGCGAGTTTATAGCCCTTAGCACGTAATGTGTCTAATACATCGAGCATACCAGGATATGGGGCTGTGTAATCTTGTAGATGTTTACCATAGTATGTTTTAAATTCGTCGAGATAGGTGTTGAAATCAGCTTCTGAAATGGATGCTGGTAGCGATTGCCGCATCAAATGTGCAACGCCGTTACCAAGAGCTGCTTTCACCTCGGAATCCGACCGTTCTGGTAAATCATGAGTGCGTAATACATAATTCACCGCATTGCGTAAATCTGTTAACGTGTCTAGCAATGTGCCGTCACAATCGAATACAATAGTTGTATATTTCATAGGGACCTCCAATTTTAAAATTTATATAGAATATATTATAGCTTAAAATATAAGTTGAGTAAATTAAATAGTATTCTATTTATTAATATTGTTGACAAATATATTTTTTAGATATAGTGTTAATATAGATAATTATATAAATTATGTTTATCTTTTTGTTTTTTGTAATGGAGTGGGACAGAGTATGAAAAAGAAAATGAATAAACAGTGTAAGGTTAGCGCTTTGTTAACCGCTGTTTTGGTAACGAGTACTTGTAGTTGTTTATGGGGGAGCTCTGTATATGGAGAAACTCCAATTACCGATGCGAATGGCAATACGTATCTGGCTAGTGATAATACTAATATTACTGGTAAAAGTAATTCAGTTCCAAGTGGTAAAAATGCTACTATTGTGGGGGATAATAATACAATTACAAAGACATTCCCTAGAGACAATGGCTCTCTTGTAAATGCCGTTGGTAATGAAGATGTACGGATAGTGGGGTCTAATAATACAGTTCAAGGTAGCCGGAGACAACATGTGATTGGTGATAATAACCAAATCATCGCTCGTGATGCTGGGACGGTTACTGATTATGGACATCCATCTGGTCGTGAGCCGAATGCATCAGATTTGACAATTGGTAGAGGAAATTTTATACGTGGTACTGACACATATCGAAATGAGTGGGATTCCTTAACTGTTATCGGTAATAACAACAAAGCCGAGTACAGCACAGAATCTGCAGGTGGCCCTTCAGCAGGTATTGTCATTGGGGATAATCAAAATATTGATACAATAGGTGAGTCTGTTGTGATTGGTAGTATGTCGCCTGCGGAGCAAGCCCAAAAATCAGATCAAGATCCAAGCGATAAAAAATATACGGTTAGTGGGTATAGTACGATTATTGGATATCATACATCTAACACTTCAGGCGGTAGTGTAGTGGTGGGCAACCATTCAAAATCGGGGCAAATATTACAAACTATCACTGGTCATGGAACTACAATTGAAGGCGGGAATGATCTAAGTAAACCATCGGGTTTGTACTCTTCCTCTTATGGGGCTCTAAATACTCTTGAAAGTACTGCTACTGATACGGAGGAAGCTGATAATGTTGCTAACTCTGTAACAGGTAGTTTAAACCGAACAGCTGGAACTACTGGTACCATGATTGTTGGTTCTGGTAACGTAGTGACCAATTCTAAAGCCCCAATGATAAATAATCCTGCATTAGGTACAACCATTGGTGATTTCTCTCTTATGACTATAGGTATAGTCGGGAGCGATAAACTCAGAGCTAAAACAGATACTACAGTAGAAGATGGTCGACATTACATGAAAGAGTATATGGCTTTGAATGCTGGTGCAGTATCCATTATAGGTAGTAGCAATACAGCTGATTATGCTATTCGCTCTCAAATTTCAGGTACTAATAATGTCTTAAAAGGGCAAGAGAATAATTTAAGTACTTTCAATACTGTCAGTGGATATGGTAATGAAGGTACGAATATTAGTCGATCTACTATTGTTGGTACTAGAAACAACCTTAAAAATGGTGAGGATAACGTAGTGATTGGGGATTTCCATAACTTTGATGGTGGAAAGCATAATGTTGTACTTGGCTCCATGGCAGCTGAGGAGCGAGATGTAACAAAATCATTTACAAATATATTTGATAGTACTACATCTACCTATACAGTGAAGGAATTAGTTGCTACTCGTCGCAATACAGCAAATGTTGAAAATGCTGTAATGCTTGGGTACAATACGGACGTTACTCGAAATGGTGGTGTAGCATTAGGGAGTGAATCGATTGCTTCTGTAGATAAAGGGATTGCTGGTTATGACCCTACTACAAAAGCTGCTTCTACTGATGGTTCTCCAACTTGGAAATCTACGGCAGCCGCTATTTCTGTTGGTGATTCCACAGGAACAACTGTTCTTACACGACAAATTACAAATGTTGCAGCTGGTTCAGAAGATACTGATGCTGTCAATGTAGCACAGTTAAAACGAATTACAGCAGATTCCACATCTACTATTAATAATCAATTGACTCAAGTTAATAATCGTATTGATGCTGTAGATGGTCGTGTTAAACGTGTAGGTGCCGGTGCGGCAGCATTGGCAGCGTTGCATCCGCAAGATTTTGACCCTAATGATCATTGGACTTTTGCTGCTGGCTATGGTAATTATCGTGGCTCTAGTGCTATGGCTCTTGGTGCATTTTATCGTCCTAATAATAAGGCTTTATATTCGGTTGGTGCTAGTCTAGGTGGTGGAGAGAACCTCTTTAATATGGGCGTTAGCCTCAAATTTGGTAAGAGTGAACCTTATGCAGATTACTCTAAAGCCGAACTGGTTAAGGTTATCAATGACCAAAATGAAAAAATGAATTCTATGCAAGAGCAAATTGATAGAATGATGGCTAAATTGAATTTATAATATAGTTTTTTACGCTTATGTACAGCCAACTATGTTACAATAATGTAATATGGTTGGCTGTTGTTTTATAAAGAGGTAAGTTATGACTGAAATACAAGTTCTTTTATTATTGAAAGCGTCCCTAGAATCTGCAAATCTTCATGGTGTTGAAGCCATGCTCGACGATGATTGCGAATATGTTTCTACGGGCCGAGGCATCATTGCTCGTAATAAACGTGAAAGCTTAGAATTCTTAACGGCCATGGTTGATTCCATCCAATCGGACCATGTACCTGTTATCTGTCGCATTATGCATATTACAGAGGTATACGAAGAAGGCGCTCTATTTCATGAAGGCCGCCATGGTTTGACCGTAGCCTATGAAGAGGGCGACCAATACGCGTATATGTTGTTTGTTGATATCAATGAGGATGGCCGTATTGACCGCATCGTTTCTAGCCAAGAAAATTATGAGTTTGAATACGACGATCTTCGTTTATCCTTAGATGAAACACCATATCGCTTCCCAATTGTACCGCACACTGTGAAAGACTGGATTGCGGCCCTCAGCATATGGCTTGAAACTGATAATTTTGATATCGATGATTTCTACCAATTCATCGATGAAGATACAAAGGTAGTGTTTCAAAAAGGCGATGCAGAATCTATTACACTAGAAAATGGCCTCGATGTGGAGGATTACTTTGATCAACTCATGAATCAACACTTTGCAGCCGTACCACACATCATTCGTGATGAAGAGGATAATCTTATTTTAGTTTATGGCCCGATGAGCCTCATTGTGAGCCTTAATGAACAAGGCGCATTAGCCGTTATTAGCATATACATTGATACGAGAGACGAAGAAGAATCCATTGATGAATATGGTTATATCGAAGAAGATTTGACCGAATCTGTTGAGGAAGAACCTTTTACAGACTATTAATCCCTGCATTATCTGTGCCCATAAAAATTAGAACAGGCCTGTTCTAATTTTAAAGAGGCAGGAGCGAGCTCCTGCCTCTTTTGTGTACAAATATGTAATTAGATATCTTCTTTTTCTCGGATTAGACCAGCTTTTTTCTTGCGCCAGTACCAAATGTAGAGCGGAAGGATGACGATACAGCCGCCTAGGCCCCAAAGTAATTGGTTGGTTTGGGCTTGGCCTAGCATCCAAAGGGATGTAGCAATGGCGATAACTGGAACGGTGTAACCACCTGGGATTGTGTAGGACCGTTCTTTATCTGCCCATTTACGACGGAATATGATAACTGCTAAACATGTTGGTAGGTATTGTGTAAAACGGGATACCGCACTAATAGCAGCAAGGGTTGTAAATGAACCAGACCAGGCAAGTAACACGCTTGCAATAGCTGTGACAATTGCTGCTACATATGGCGCATTATAACGATTGCGTTTAGCTAAGGCACTAGGTAACATACCATCTTCTGCCATGGATGTTGCAATACGAGGTGCGTAATAGGCTTCGGCAAAATTAATACCGCCCATAGAGATTAATGTTCCCGCCAATACAATGTACATGCCAATTGGGCCTACAATTACGTTGAAAGCATCTTGTACCGGTGCTTTTGTGTTAGCAAGGTCTGTACCTAGAACGCCGATGGATACGGCAAGTATTGCCATGTATAGGACGGATACGAGAAGCATACACATGATAATGGCACGAGGTAAATTCTTTTTAGGATTCTTCATATCCTCTGCGGCAATAGCGATAACCTCAAATCCTGTATACGCAAAGAAGAGAAGAACGGCTGCTTGAGCAAAGGAGCCATCTACATAGGTATCGTTTGGGAATACAGGTGTAAAGTTAGCGCCATTAATAAAGAATATACCGATAGTTATAAATAGGGCGAGAGGTACTAATTTAGAGATTGTAATCAAGTTATTAACAAACTTAGATACGTTAACACCAAATATATTTACGATTGTTAAGCCTACGATTAATATAAAGGAAATAACATCCTTTGCAAAATCGCCACTTAAGGCTGGAACTGCTGCACCTAGTGCTGTAGCAAAGCCAACGGCCATAGCGGCCCAAGCAATAACTGTTACAATCCATTTAAGGACGCCTACTTCAAATCCCCAAAAGTCACCTAATGCATGTTTAGCATATAGATAAGGGCCACCATTACGTGTGAAAAGACTAGCTGCCTCTGCAAAGCATAAGGCAATACATCCTGCAATGACTGCATCAAATAGAAGGACGCCTAAACTGGCAGAACCAATAATGGCATAGGCCTTATTCGGTAATAGGAAAATCCCCGTGCCAACGATACCGTTGATACCGAGGAGTACAATACTCCAAAATCCAAATTTACTTTTCTTATCCATTAGTTGGCCTCCTTAGTAGCATCTACGAATGCTTTAAATAATGCTTTTGCGTGAAGATCTTTTACATGCATCATCTCTGGATGGAATTGAGTAGCTATAAACCAAGGACGACTTGTATCTTCTAATGCCTCTACCGTACCGTCCTTAGCACGGCCTGTAACAACTAGGCTTTCACCAATATTACGGCATGTTTGATGGTGGTGAGAATTTGTAATCCATGTGGTTGTGCCGATGATTTTGGCTAATTTAGAATCAGGTTCAATTTCTACTGTATGCGTAGGTAATGCAGGTGTTTGATTTTGACTGTGCTTAATCGTGCAATTTTCATCATATGGCAAATCTTGGTACAAGGAACCACCACGATAGACATTTACGATTTGGCAACCGCGGCAGATGGCGAATACAGGAATATTTCGCGCCTCCGCTGCAGCTAGTAAGGCAAAATCGAATTGATCGCGCTCAGGGAACACATCGCCGATGCCTCGCAATGGTTCTTCGCCATAATTGAGCGGATACACATCATGACCACCTGTAAGTAGTAGACCATCAACAATATCGATGGTTTCCTTTGCTTGCTCTAAATTTTCCGTGAAAGGAATAATAATAGGAATACCGCCTGCTTCTTCGATGGAGCGGACATAATCTTGATTTACATAAGAACGGATTAAATCGACATAAGCGCCGCTGTTATCGCGTAGCGTATTGCCGGAGATTCCGATTAATGGTTTTTTCATACTATCACCTCAATGTGTAAAATACTGTACATCAAGTACAGTATAATTATAATTCATTTTCCTAAAATATACTATAACATATTATGCAAGTAGGAATTGCGTTTGCGTAAAAAAGATTTAATATTTGATAATTCTAAAATAAATTTATAGAAAATTGATAAAAAATTAATATTTAGGTATAATAAGTCTTAGATTGTAGAATATAAATTGAGGAGAGAATGTATGAACTGGAAACGTGTAATAGCATTAGGTTTATTGGGGCTGACATTTGGTATGGGCCAATGCTATGCCATCGATGTTAATATTCCTGGCGCCAATGCATCTATACCTGCTGATAAATATCAGAATTATCGTGTAGATACGGCAGATACAAAAATATTGGAATCCAAAATTGTTAAAAAAGTTACGGAAGATAATCAAAATAAACCTGGTTATGATATGTCTAAGTTACCAACGGATGTTCATAATACAACAGAATTGAACCATGCTATCAAGTATTCTAGTACGGTATTTATTTTGAGAGATCACGGAGCAGATATTAAGTTTACTATGCCTTATCCTAGTATCATGGGAATCGCATATGAAAGTGCTGGCCCACATAAGGAAGTGACGCGTTATGGCGGTGCGTTAGGTTTTGATGGTGAAATGAGTTATGAATTACGTCCTCAGCCAAAGGGCGATACATGGGAAAATTCGGGTATTCCTTATAAGCAACTAACTGCAGATCAGTTAAAGTCATTGTTAGAAAATAAAAAAATGACTCTACATAAAAATAATTATAGTATTCTTGGTGCAGGGCTATTTACTTACCCGACAGTAGAAAAAGGGACATGGGATATAGCCTCTTACGATTCAAAAAATATTAGAGGCACTATTAATTTTACAATGCCAAATCAGCCGACTATTTCCTATCATCTCGTATATGCGATGCCAAAAAACAAAATACAGAAACTTAACCAAGAAACAATCATTCGAGATACAATGTCACCATTAGCTAATATAGTATTGCCTTCTGTCAAGGCTGCTAGTGATATCATGCCATATACATCCGAAGTACATAAAGGCCCATTTGCGTTTAGAGTATTGAAGGACAGCAAATTAGTAAAGTCCAAATCTTTCGAAGATGGGGTAACTATAGATTTCTATAAATCGGGTAAGATACGAGAAAGCATTATTGTGAGCCCTCTATCAAAGTATGATGATGTAAAAAAACAAAATATTCTTTATAATTATTTGTTAGCTTTTATTGGTTCACCTAAATTATCTCAGGGTAAACCAGCGCAATATGCTACTGTTTGGAATGATACGCTACCAGGGGCTTATTTTGAGATTAAAGGGGACAAATACAGTTTATTTGTTATGACCGTATATGATGATACGCATCGCTATACTTACTATATGTCAAAACCACATGATGTACACGTTAGTAATTATAAATTAAGAGATATTGTACAATATGTGACATACAAAAATACAAAAGATGGATACCAAAAAATGAAACTTGGATTAGGTATGCCTAGTCGTGCATTTTCAAATAATCGTGTGCATTAATAAAAAGAGGCTGTAATAGAATGCGGTTTTACCGCATTCTAGTTGCAGCCC
>NZ_JAPVXW010000024.1:0-4828 GCF_041431535.1 Veillonella sp. 27098_8_77
TATAAGTTATGGTAGGAGCGGATTCTATTGTAATTAGTTATATACCAAGCTCATAAGACTTGTGTAAGTCCATCAGTTGCCAAGGATATATTTTCGAATGGGCTTTGGTAATTGCTTTAACCCTATTGTACTTAAGTAGGATAATCCTACAGCCATCACATACAACAGCACTACGTGAGGCACTGTAAATAGAAGATTATACTTGGCCATGATACCGGTCATGATCAATAACCAGAACGGATGCGCCAAATAGATGCCGTATGAAGTATCCCCAATTTGAGACCAGAAGGCCTCCATCGTATTGTTGAGGGGCATCACTTGGAATAGGAATAAGCTAAACAATGTACCCAATGCCGTATAGAATACGCCCATCGGACTCAACTGATGCACGGTGTAAATCGCTTCGAGCACCGTATAATGCCATACATCCATGACATAGTAGTAGGCGCCCAACATGGATAGAATAGATAGGATAGCACATGTGGCCAATAGATAGCGGTAGCGCCACATGTAATCCTTCACCGCTTCATAGCGCTCAGCTACAACAGCGCCAAAGAGGAATATCCATACATAATGAATCACCCAATAATTAAGGCGCATATCAAAAAGATATTTTATAGCTGGAGAGTCGCTAAAATGTTGTGTCACCCAGGCCCCCAATCGATAGGAGGATATAAAATCAACACCTAATTGAATAGCAAATAGGATTACAAGCCAAGGAATGGGCGCTTTCAAAATCCACCGCACCATCACACGCCATAGTGGCATGAGCACATAGAACCACACTAGTATAACCATAAAATATAAGTGATACATACTGGTACCAAACAAGAGGTTCACGAGTAATGGTCCAGGATGGAGATTTCCAAAATTGTGCGCCGTTATTCCTGTATAGATAAGGTAGAATAGCGACCACACAATGTAAGGATAGAGCACCACTTGAAA
Organism: Veillonella sp. 27098_8_77; assembly: GCF_041431535.1. Classification (NCBI taxonomy): domain Bacteria; kingdom Bacillati; phylum Bacillota; class Negativicutes; order Veillonellales; family Veillonellaceae; genus Veillonella; species Veillonella sp. 27098_8_77. The sequence goes on from NZ_JAPVXW010000024.1 coordinate 946, forward strand.
GCGTCGTTTCATAAAATCCTTGTAGCTAAATGGATCGTTTACCGATGTATGGTAGAACAAACCAAAGGCTGACAGGAAGAAAAATGCGGGCACTGCAAAGCGCGATAAAATTTCCAATACGCTAATAAGTTGTAAATTAACGAACGGATTTTGTAATGCATAAGAGCCAACATGAATGCCGATAACACCGAGCATACAGAGACCACGCATATAGGTTATTTCAGGCAAAAACGATCGTTTCATAGGCGATTATTGTTGTGGCACAGCGGCCGGTGTTGGAACAATGCGCGGTGCAGTTGCCGCTTGATGTACTACAGGTGTCGAAGTTGCAGCTGGTGCAGCTTGCGTCGTTGTAGTTGGCGCAGCTGGAGCCGCTTGCGATTGACCATTAGCTTGTGCAGTTGCTGCTGCCGCTGCCTCTGCTTGTCTCTTCGCTTCTTCTTCACGTTGCATGCGAATTTCTTTTTGAAGTGGTACTACTGGTTTATCATAAACGGTAATATCCGTTTCAAATAAACGGCCCCATGGGAATGTAGCCTTAACTGTACGTGGGTCCACCTTCAAATAGGTTTCACTGAAATCTTGTACACGTTCTTGTAAATATTCTTCTAATTTTGAGTTCAAGTCACCAGAGTAGCGTACATTGTCGGTACGAATAGAATCTTGCATGCGATAAATATCCTTGCGGATATTTGCTTGGTATGCCCAGTTATCCAAATATTGTTGAGTCAACATATCACGATGACCTTCTGGAGACATAGACTGTAACAATAGACCTTGGGCAATAGCATAGCCTACTGTATTACTTGCTGTATTCCAACCATTATAAGCACCGATTTTATAGAGTAAATCGCGTTTGTATAAAGCGCCTAACAAGGTATTATCGGAACCATTGTTGTATGCAATATCAGCAATGCTCACATTTACACCTTGTTCCGTAGCTTGTTGGATGCGATCTACAAAGGCATTCGTAGCTTGAGAAATCATCGGGAAGTTACCAAATGTTTCAGATTCAGATGTGCTTGTTGAAAGCGGTGTATTAACAGCGAGAAGAACGGTTGGTTTACCCGCAGTTGTCATGGTGCCACCAACGGCTTCTACGTGTTCCGCAATCGTCTTATCAATGGTTTGATCTTCATAGCCTGGCAATGTTTTCCCTGCGCCACCTAGTGGATAGATAACAGAGAATGTCGGTTTTTCTGCGCTTTCATCAGTGCGAGAACGAGCCATCAATAACAGACCTAATTGGTCTGCCCCAGGGAAGCTACCATATTGTGTACGTGGAATGCCCTTGGAGTATTGATTCAAATAGCGTCCTTCTAATGCGGATTGAGACAATTGAGACGTATCATCATGACCTAATGCAAAGTATGAAAAAACGCCATTACGCGCTTCATCGATTAGATCTTTGTTTACTTGCATATTTTTTTGACGGCGAGAGAACCAGTCTTGTAAATATTCTACAGGAACCGATGCTTGCAAGCTCATCAATTTTTGCGTTTCTGCTTGCGTCAATGTACCTGCATCCAATTTATCTTGTAGTGCAGCAATTTGGAATATGGTTGGACCATAATCTGCATAGTAGGATGGTTCTGTACCGCCCCCACTAGCGCGTGGGGAACGCATTACGGTACCAAAGCCATAAATGCGTGTATTTTTATGGTTTGCCTTAAGCGCTTCGATGCGTTTTAAACGATTTTCCAATGTGCTCAAAGGCAAATTATGTTTACGAGAATCCACAAGGCCGCCATAGATTAAGGTATCTGTACTCAATACCATAACATCAGCACGGCCCGCATTTTGCTCTACCCAATTCCAGATTTGATCAGCTTGCCCTTTGTAGGTTTTACCAGAAATCAAATTTTGTGGTGGTGTTAACACCATCATCCCCGCTGCTTTTGCAGTATCAACTGTATATTGCAGACTTACTGGGCGATCATCTTGCGGAACATATAACACAGTTTCCGCATCAACTTGAATGGATGTACCCGTAGCAATAGCCGTAACCATTAACGCTACTTTCAACCATTTTTTAGACATAGGTTAAACTCCTTTATCAAGCACGCTCATGCGTACCATTTCACAACTGTTGTAAGGGATACAATCATAAAAAAATAACTAATATTACAATTATATCACTTAGTCATAATTTGGCAAATATATCGCATAAAACCGTTTTATTATCTGACACGCGGCAGACTCCAGTGATATTTAATAGCTAGTAGACGAATGATGAGTACAATGGTGAAAGCCCCATATACGGCTTGCCCTGACCAATCGCTAATCACCAGTAAATAATAGGCTATGCCCCCAATAATGCTAGGAAGTGCGTAAACGTCTTCTTTCAGTACGGAAGGCACGCGCTGTGCTAACATATCGCGTAGAATGCCACCGCCTACAGCGGTAATCGTACCAAGCAATACGATGAATATAGGCAAGTCCGGATATAGTGTATACCCTGCAGAGGCACCCGTAACGGTAAAGGATGCTAAGCCAAGAGCATCGGCAAACAAATAACTAGCCTTACTACGAGGACCCATAATATTGCGATGATAGCGACTGTTATAAATAGCAAATACAATAAAGGTCACTGCGAGAACGACCGTAACGTACACCACATTACGAAGTGAGTTTGGCGGGAAATAGCCTAGCAGTACATCACGAATTACGCCACCACCTATAGCGGTAGCAAGGGCCAGTACAGCCATGCCAAAAATATCCATTTTACGAGACACACCGACGAGCGCCCCTGATACGGCAAATGCGATGGTGCCGATCATATCAAACATATACCAAATAATATCCATACTAGCCTCACACAAGCAACTGATACAACGATTAAATCTATTCGCAAAAATACGATAAAATATGATAGACTCTATGTAAGATATTATACATTAAGAGGTGCGATAATGACAAAAGACCTAATGGACCCGAACGAACTTAATACAATGGATGAGCGCAGTCGTGACGAATACTTTATGGGCCTTGCCATCGAAGAAGGCAAAAAAGCGTATGCCCTTGGCGAAATCCCTATTGGCGCCATTTTGGTCCACGATAATCAAGTCATTTCACGTCATCATAACCGCCGCGAACTGGATCATGATGCAACGGCTCACGCCGAGGTTCTCGTCATCCGTGAAGCCTGTACTACTCTAAGTCGCTGGCGGTTGACTGGATGCACCCTGTATGTTACGATAGAGCCGTGTCCTATGTGCGCAGGGGCCATTATTAACAGCCGTATTGATCGCGTTGTATATGGTGCTAGCGACTACAAAGGAGGCGCTGTAGAATCTCTGTTTAATGTGTTATCCCACCCTGGATTGAACCATGAACCACAATTGCAAGCGGGCATCCTCGCGGATGAATGCAGCCAATTGATGAAAGATTTCTTTAAAGAGCGTCGTAAAGCACGGAGGAGTACCCAAGAGGCTGAAGGGTCCGCACTCGAAATGCGGTAGGTCGGGCAACCGGCGCGGGGGTTCAAATCCCTCCTCCTCTGCCATTCTTTTAAATGATAATGATAGAGATATAATAGATAAACCTAGATACGCATAATATAGATGATCTGCACCCATTTTCTTGGACAGATATAATTAAGCTACTTTTTGGGAATGAGTTCGGTATTCTACCGGGCTCATTCCTTTTAATTTGAGCTTAATACGTTTTGTATTGTAATAATCAATATAATCCTTTAATTTGTTAATAAAATCTTCATAGGAAGCAAACTTTTCTAAATATAACAACTCTGACTTCAACAAACCAAAGAAGTTTTCCATCACGCTATTATCCAAACAGTTTCCTTTTCGAGACATACTTTGGATGATAGCGTGATTTTTTAATGTTTCTTGATAAGTACTATGCTGGTACTGCCATCCTTGAT
>NZ_JAPVXW010000026.1:0-1319 GCF_041431535.1 Veillonella sp. 27098_8_77
TTTTTGCAAAAAAATAAGCATATAAGGCTCACATGCTTTACAATAAAAGTGTCAAAGTCCTAAAGAAAGGATGTGAGCTTATATGCCTACTACTGATTATACTGAATTTTTACATAATGTAAAACAAGAATATATTACAAATAGCTATGAATTAGACGGAGTATTTATTTTTGACATAGAATTACCAGCAACATCACATATTTGCCCAAAGTGTGGAGAAACCACAAAGCATATTAAGGATTACCGCATACGTACTGTAAAGTTTGGAAAAGTACAACGAGGTCCACTAATTGGAAAATACAGACAGCGTCGGTATATTTGTCCGCATTGTGGTCATTCTTTTGCTGAAAGCAATCCATTTGTACGAAAACATATGCAACTAAGTGTAACTAATATTAGAATGCTATTTGATAAACTTACTGAAAGTGTAACCTATACAGCTATTGCTAACGAGTGTGATACATCTATTACTACAGTATTACGTTATTGCTCTATGATCACTATACCTAAGCCCAAGACCTTACCCACTGTGATTGGTATTGATGAGTTTAAAGGAAATGCAGAAGGCTACCAATACCAAGTTAATTTAACTAATCCAGATACACATGAAATATTAGATATTTTACCGAAACGTGATACGCAAGCATTAATCCACTATTTTGCATCATTTAAACATAAGGATCGCCTACAAGTTAAGTTTATAGTAATGGATATGTCCATACAATTTAAGCGCATCATGGAGGCGCTATTTCCACATGCGCATATTATCTGTGATCGATACCATGTATGTCGACTTGTAGATTGGGCGGTAGAGCGAGTTAGAAAGCGTGAGCAACATAAACTGGCTGCTTATTCACGTATGTTAAAACAGAATCGACGTGTACTAATGAAGCATCCAGACCATTTAACGGAAGCCGAACATATTAAACTATGTGAAATACTTAGAATATCTGATGATTTACGAAAAGCATATGCTTTAAAACTTTCTTTTAGAAAAATCTTTTCAATCTATGGTAAACAAAGAATAGCTGCACATTTAACGCATTGGTTGGAATTAGTAAAAGCATCTGGCTTAAATGAATTTAATAACTTCTTTACATCATTTCCTGCATGGATGACGCAATTAACTAATGCATTCTTACTTCCATATTCTAATGGATACACAGAAGGAACTAACAACAAGATTAAGGTATTAAAACGGATAAGCTATGGACTTCGCCACTTTGGTAGATTTAGAGTACGTATTCTACTTTTGAGCAAAAAGAATGGCACCAACCATAACTATGATTGGTGCCAAAGAAGACTCGTAGGGTGAATAC
>NZ_JAPVXW010000027.1:0-1040 GCF_041431535.1 Veillonella sp. 27098_8_77
TGTCAAAACATTCAAAAGAAGTAAAAGAAAAGGCTATTTATCTTTCTGAAAAAGGATGGGGTCGATTTAGAATTGCTAAGAATCTTGAAATTCCAGAAAGTACTGTAAAAAACTGGCTATACAAATTTAAACTTAGTCATAATTTGACTCATAAAATTAGTAAACGAGTATTTTCAGCAGATTTTAAACGTAAAGTTCTTGAAACTAGATGGAAAGATAAGTTATCCTTTAAAGAAACAGCAGAATTATTTAATTTAGATAATCCTAGCCTAATTGCAGCATGGCAAAAGCGGTATTTAGACGAAGGAATTTTGGGGTTACACCCCAAGCCTAAAGGTAGACCATCTATGAAACCGAAAGAACTAATACCTTCCACAAAAGATCAAAGTGTTAAATCAGACAAAGAACGGATTAAAGAACTAGAAGCTGAAATTGCTCGGTTGAAATATGAAATGTCTTTTTACGATGACTTTATGAAAGAAATGCGTGAAATTGCTAAACCTAATAGAGCTGTAAAAAAAAAGCGCAAACAATTGCCATCGAAAAATTAAGAAAAATATACCCCCTTCAGTTTATGCTCGAGTACTTTGGCATTAGTCGTAGTACATATTATGCACGTTTAGCTAGCATAAAAAAGGGAGACAAATATGCAGAGGAACGAGAAGCTATTCGCACACTTGTGGCGATGAATAAAGGTCGTTATGGGTATCGTCGAATTACAATAGCATTGCATAAATTAGGCATTCATATAAACCATAAAGTTGTAATGCGAATTATGAAGGAAGAAAACTTAACATGTAAAGTTCGACTAAAGAAATACCGCTCATATAGAGGTACTGAAGGAAAAATCGCTCCGAATATTATTAAGCGAAACTTTACTGCAACAAAGCCAGATCAAAAATGGACCACAGATATTACCGAATTTCACGTGTTTGGACGTAAGGTTTATTTATCACCAATTTTAGATATGTATAATGGTGAAATTGTATCCTATGAAATATCAGAACGACCTGTATTAACACAGGTGTTATCTATGCTGG
>NZ_JAPVXW010000028.1:0-615 GCF_041431535.1 Veillonella sp. 27098_8_77
TTGACGGTACCGGAATAGAAAGCCACGGCTAACTACGTGCCAGCAGCCGCGGTAATACGTAGGTGGCAAGCGTTGTCCGGAATTATTGGGCGTAAAGCGCGCGCAGGCGGATTGGTCAGTCTGTCTTAAAAGTTCGGGGCTTAACCCCGTGATGGGATGGAAACTGCCAATCTAGAGTATCGGAGAGGAAAGTGGAATTCCTAGTGTAGCGGTGAAATGCGTAGATATTAGGAAGAACACCAGTGGCGAAGGCGACTTTCTGGACGAAAACTGACGCTGAGGCGCGAAAGCCAGGGGAGCGAACGGGATTAGATACCCCGGTAGTCCTGGCCGTAAACGATGGGTACTAGGTGTAGGAGGTATCGACCCCTTCTGTGCCGGAGTTAACGCAATAAGTACCCCGCCTGGGGAGTACGACCGCAAGGTTGAAACTCAAAGGAATTGACGGGGGCCCGCACAAGCGGTGGAGTATGTGGTTTAATTCGACGCAACGCGAAGAACCTTACCAGGTCTTGACATTGATGGACAGAACCAGAGATGGTTCCTCTTCTTCGGAAGCCAGAAAACAGGTGGTGCACGGTTGTCGTCAGCTCGTGTCGTGAGATGTTGGGTTAA
>NZ_JAPVXW010000029.1:0-610 GCF_041431535.1 Veillonella sp. 27098_8_77
AGTTATACAAAAAAATCACCTTGCTTAAGTATAATGTAGGTGTTCAAGCCGCATTATATACAAAAGAAAGGTGATTTTATATGGCAACAAAGACACAGAGCCTTGCGCACACAAAATGGTTATGCAAATACCACATAGTATTTACACCTAAGTATAGACGTAAAGTTATATATAATCAATACAGAAATAGTTTACGTGAAATACTGAGACGTTTATGTGAATATAAGGGAGTCAAGATTATAGAGGGGGAGCTTATGGCAGATCATGTGCATATGCTAGTGTTAATTCCACCTAAAATATCAGTTTCATCTTTTATGGGATATCTAAAGGGTAAAAGTGCGCTAATGATGTTCGATAAACACGCAAACTTAAAGTATAAATTTGGAAATAGACACTTTTGGTCCGAGGGATATTATGTAAGTACGGTAGGATTAAATGAAGCTACCGTAAAAAAATATATACGTGAGCAAGAGTTACATGACCAAATGAAAGATAAACTTAGTGTAAAAGAATATGAGGACCCTTTTAAGGGTAGCAAGTAATACATATCCCCTTTAAGGGGACCGTTACGAGTCAATGGCTATGCGGCTTGAACGTAGTGAAAGCCAGC
>NZ_JAPVXW010000030.1:0-587 GCF_041431535.1 Veillonella sp. 27098_8_77
CCTAACATTGTTCGGTTTTGAGAGATCTGTTATCTACAAGATAATAATTTCTCAATATATTAAATGGGCCTATAGCTCAGCTGGTTAGAGCGCACGCCTGATAAGCGTGAGGTCGGTGGTTCGAGTCCACCTAGGCCCACCATTTAATACATGGGGGCGTAGCTCAGTTGGGAGAGCACCTGCCTTGCAAGCAGGGGGTCAGGAGTTCGAATCTCCTCGTCTCCACCATTTAGTATTTGACAGCTAGTCTGTTTTGTACTAAAATAACTAAGCTGATTAAACAATCAGTTACAATTTAATAGATTTCGATGGATATCTAGGCGCGTGAGTTGAACGCCGTCGCTGCGTAATGGTAATTACGCAAGACAAGTGAGACGAATGCAACGACGATAACGCGAAATATATAAATTGTTTGTTCTTTGAAAACTGCATAGAAGATAATTATTATATATTTGTAAGGTCATCTCTTAGAATTTCTAAGTAGGTTGACCCGAGCACATAGGAAATAATTCTCTGACTTATTGGTGACGTACATGAAAATGTACGGCTACAAAAAACGACAATGTATCTAATGCATGTCATAAAAT
>NZ_JAPVXW010000031.1:0-538 GCF_041431535.1 Veillonella sp. 27098_8_77
TCTAAAACAGATCATGATGCTACCTTTATGCGTATGAAGGAAGACCATATGCGTAATGGACAGCTTAAACCTGCCTACAATGTACAATTAGCAGTTCATTCTGAGTATATTATGGGAGTTGGTGTATTCCCTAAGCCCAACGACACTAATACCTTAATTCCATTTGTACAGCAACTAGAACAGATCCATAGTCGCCGATTCACATATGTGGTAGCTGATGCCGGTTATGATAGCCATGAAAACTTAACTTGGTTAAAGAACAACCATTACTTATCTTGTATAAAGCCACAATATTATGAAAAGGCCAAAACTAGAGCTTGGGCTAACGATATTAGTAAAGCTCGTAATATGGAATATATACCTGAAGAAGATGCATTTATATGTGCAAAAGGTCGTAAATTAAAATATGCTTTTACTCGTAATGCTAAAAACAAAACAGGATTTGTATCTGAGCGAAAAGTATATATTTGTGAATCTTGTAACCGATGTGGATACAAGAAGGAATGCCAACGGTATATGAAACCAACAACAGTAAATC
>NZ_JAPVXW010000032.1:0-523 GCF_041431535.1 Veillonella sp. 27098_8_77
GGTCGCCTAACATTGTTCGGTTTTGAGAGATCTGTAAAGACTCTCAATTCTACAGATATGGGCCTATAGCTCAGCTGGTTAGAGCGCACGCCTGATAAGCGTGAGGTCGGTGGTTCGAGTCCACCTAGGCCCACCAGTTGGCTCATATTACTTGAAATACACATTGTGTAGAGTACAGACAAAAAGAGCTAAACATAGGTATAACTTTAAAAAGATAACGGATTCTTCGGAATGGATTATCGATACTAAAGCGTAACCACTCATGGGGGCGTAGCTCAGTTGGGAGAGCACCTGCCTTGCAAGCAGGGGGTCAGGAGTTCGAATCTCCTCGTCTCCACCATTTAGTATTTGACAGCTAGTCTGTCTTGTACTAAAATAACTAAGCTGATTAAACAATCAGTTACAATTTAATAGATTTCGATGGATATCTAGGCGCGTGAGTTGAACGCCGTCGCCACGTAATGGTAATTACGCAAGACAAGTGAGACGAATGCAACGACGATAGACGCGAAATATATAAATT